>NZ_JBTRWP010000029.1:0-36169 GCF_054609335.1 Acidiferrobacter sp.
GCCCCCTAAACCCCGCCTATAAAATACAACAGGTGGGGGACCTCGAGACCCACGGAATCGTGCGTCGACTGGTGGTGACGCGAGATTTTCGGCGATAGGGTAAGGCGTGAACGCTCAATCAAGCTTTTTGACGAGGTCTTCGGCGCGCAGGTGGGTATAACGCTTGAGCATCTGCATGGATTTGTGGCCGGTAATGGCCGCCACTTCCTGGTCTGACAGCCCCGCTCCACCAAGCGGGAGGCCGCCTCGTGGCGGAGATCATGGAAATGGAGATCACGGATGCCTGCCCGCATGAGTGCTTGTTGCCAGATCTTGCCGATCACGTAGGGCCGGCGAACCCCATCCCTCCCGGGCTCCCCGAAAAACACCAGATCGGTGGTGGCGGGACGAACGGGATTTTTCACTGCCGCATCGAGCACGGTCGCGGCGCGTTCTGATAGGGGCACTGTCCGCTGGGTCCCGTTTTTCGTTTGGTCAAGACGCACCACCAGCCGGTCCATATCCACCTGCCCAGTCCGCAAACTCAATACTTCCCTTGGCGCATTCCCGTCAACAACGCGACTTCGACGATCCAGGCCAGCATGCGGCTCGAATGCGTACCGCACGCCTCCAATAATCGCGGCTCCTCGTCCTCAGTCAGTCTTCGAATTCGCCCGGGTCCTGGCGATGGTTTAGTAATGAGCGCGACCGGATTGCGCAGTGCGTTCAGCCCCCACTCACGAATCGTCGTCGTGTACAGGTGCCCGAGCAGAGCAAGCTCCAGACGAACCGTATTCGGGCTTTTTCCGGCACTCAGCCGCTTATCCCGATAGCCGGCCACCAACTCTGGGGTGACAGCGCCTATTCCATAACGCCCAAAGAAGCTGCGCACCTGCTTTACCTGCACGCGGATTCCCGGTCTCGGGTCGATGCCCGCTTGGTAGGGCTGATGTCGCGCTCATACCGATCAAGGGCATCGGACACGGTAAATTTTACCGACAGCTCCCTAGCCGTCGCGTTGTAGGTGCCCCGTGTGATCGCGTCCTCTGTCTCCCGTGCCCAATCCTCTCCGTCGCGCTTCAGTAAGTGGTTGTTTTTTCGTGTATTGCTAGGAGGGAAATTGGGGTGAGCGATGGGATTCGAACCCACGACAACCGGAATCACAATCCGGGACTCTAACCAGCTGAGCTACGCTCACCATAGACATTAGGGCCGACTGCCGGTATGGCACGCCCGGCAGGAATCGAACCTGCAACCAACGGCTTAGAAGGCCGTTGCTCTATCCATTGAGCTACGGGCGCCTCGTTCGTGTTGGTCGGGGTAGAGGGATTTGAACCCCCGACACCCTGCTCCCAAAGCAGGTGCGCTACCAGGCTGCGCTATACCCCGAGGATGCCTCCACCCCGTCCGGCGAAGGGCCTGGAATATACGCGGGGCAGCCGACTTCGTCAACGCCGGGCGCGCCCCGCCCCATCACGCGCTATCACTTGGCCGCGCCTGCCGGTCGTGGGATGATAACGCTTTCCTTCGGGTGAACGCCATGACCGCACACCTCATCGACGGCAAACAAATCGCCGCCTCGCTTCTTGCGGACATCAAACAGCGCGTCGATGAACGCCAACGCCAGGGTCTGCGCCGCCCGAGCCTAGCCGTCATCCTGATCGGCGACGACCCGGCCTCGGCCATCTATGTGCGCAACAAAACCGAGGCGTGCCAGCGGGTAGGTATCACGTCGATCCCGCACATCATGAAGACCGCCCCGAGTGAGGCCGATCTCCTGACTCTTGTCAGCCAACTTAATGAAGACCCAAACATAGACGGCATCTTGCTGCAGCTGCCGCTGCCGCCCCCTCTGCGGCCCGAGCCTCTTATCGACCAAATCCTGCCAAGCAAGGATGTCGACGGATTCCACCCATACAACATGGGGAGACTCGCCGTGCGACGCCCCGCTCTGCGGCCCTGCACGCCGGCGGGCGTCATGACACTGCTGCGCCACACGGGAGTCGAGCTGCGGGGGCGCCACGCGGTCATCGTCGGCGCCTCCAACCATGTGGGACGGCCTATGGGCCTTGAACTCTTACTTGCCGGTTGCACCGTGACGACCTGCCACCGGTTCACGAAAGACCTGCGGGGATATGTGGAACACGCGGATATCCTCGTCGCGGCGGCGGGCAAGCCGCGCCTCATACCGGGAGACTGGATCAAAGAAGGTGCGATTGTCATCGATATCGGCATGAATCGCCTGCCGGATGGTCACTTGGCCGGCGACATCGACTTTCAGGAGGCCCGGAAACGGGCTGCATGGATCACGCCGGTCCCCGGAGGTGTGGGCCCTATGACGGTCGCCACCCTGCTTTCCAACACGCTTGAGGCCGCCTCGCTGCGCGCATAGGCCTAAAGGGAAAAACCCCCACAAACAAGAGAAGGTGCCGCGCGCCGTACGTCGGTATCCCGTCTGGCGCGCGGCGGCGGGCTTATTGGCCCGAGGCGCTCTTCTTCGTCGTCGAAGATGACATGCCGTTCATGGACGACATGTTACCCGAAGACGACGTGGTACCAGCGGGCGCAGCCGAGCTCTTGCTCGGGCTAGCCGTGGTACCCATGCTGTTAGTCGTGCTCGGCGAAGACGCGGCCGGCGCGGCCGGCGCGGCCGACTGCGACGTGCTAGGCTTTGGTGCCTTGTGGCAACCAGCCAACGCAAAAAGGACCGCCGAGGCCAAGATCAATTTCTTCATTATTTGTTCTCCGATTTCGATTGGGGTTGGAGGAGCGTACGCTCCAGCGCAACAGTATATCCAATGTCGAGCCCGCTTAGTCAAACGTCTTTACGCTCGCATCTCTCCGACCCTTTGGCCAAGCCTTGCGCTGGACCGCGGACCTAGTCCCTACGCACGACGCGGGTTGACCTCAGCGATAGCGATCGCGCAGGTATGGTAGCGCGAAGGGCCGCAGCCGCTCCCGCACGGGCCGCTCGAGGTGCCGAAAAGAGCGCACCACGCCGCGACATAAGCGACTGCGGCAAGCGCATGGAAATCCGGCGAAATCGGCTTCGTCGATCGCGCAGGAATAATCCCAGGTGATCTCCTCATGAGCGGCGATATCCCGTAAGGCCTTCAACACGAGGCCGTCCGCAAAGCCTGCGTTGGGTTCACAGGAATGGTTCACGAAATCATCGGCCTCCCCCGAGGGTCCGAGATACAGGTCCGCTCCGATCTGAAGATGATAGTCGTTCGGATCTAGCTGCGCGCGCGCCAAGAGCGGCCCCCGGAAGATGAGCAGAGGCGTACCCGCCGCAATGAATAAATCCGCAAACACGCCACGACCATGCTGCGGGCTCTCTCGGACGGTGATCATGCCAGCCATTACCCTCTTCATGCTACACTGGCGCTATGCGCCCGTATCACGACCTCATGCGCCACATCCTCGATCACGGGGTCACTAAAAGCGACCGGACCGGGACCGGGACCCTGAGCGTCTTCGGCTATCAGATGCGCTTTGCGCTTGCCGATGGCTTTCCGCTCGTCACGACCAAGCGCCTGCATCTGCGCTCCATCATCCACGAGCTTCTTTGGTTCCTCAAGGGTGACACCAACATCACCTATCTCCATGACCACGGTGTTCGCATCTGGGACGAGTGGGCAGACCCCGAGGGTAACCTGGGACCCATATACGGTGCGCAATGGCGCTCATGGGCCGCGCCCGACGGTAAGAGCATCGACCAGCTTCGCGCGGTCGTCGAGGCCCTTCGCGCCGACCCGGATTCTCGGCGTCTCCTGGTATCGGCGTGGAACGTGGCGGCGTTGCCAGACATGCGCCTTGCCCCTTGCCATGTGCTCTTCCAGTTCTACGTGGCCTCCGGTCGGCTCTCCTGCCAGCTCTATCAGCGTAGCGCCGACGTCTTTCTCGGCGTCCCGTTCAATATCGCCTCGTACGCCCTCCTGACCCATATGGTGGCGCAATCCGTGGGGCTCCTGCCGGGGGATTTCGTCCATACCTTAGGCGACGCCCACCTCTACCGCAATCACCTCGATCAGGCGCGCGAACAACTGTCGCGGACCCCGCGTCCCTTGCCGCAGCTGGTCCTAAACCCCGCCATTACGGACCTATTCAGCTTCCGATTCGAGGACATCGAGATCCGCGATTACGACCCTCATCCGGCCATCAAGGCACCGGTGGCCGTATGACGCTCTCGCTGCTCGTGGCGGTCGCCCGTAACGGCACCATCGGGTGCGACAACGCGCTCCCCTGGCGCCTGCCGGACGATTTGCGCCGCTTCCGAGCGCTCACGCTGGGCAAGACCGTCATCATGGGCCGCAAGACCTACGAATCACTCCCTGGCAGCCTGCCAGGTCGCCATAGCGTAGTCGTGTCACGAGATCCGATTTTCGCGGCCGCTGCCGCCCACGACATCGAAGTCGCAGGTTCGCTGGACGAGGCCTTGGCGCGCGCGCGCTCCACCGAGGTCTTCATTATCGGCGGAGCGAGCCTCTATCGGCAGACTTTAGAGCGGGCAGATCGACTTTTTTTGACGCAAATCGACGCTGATATTGAAGGTGATGCCTCGTTTCCCCCCTATAACCCGCAAGACTGGGAACTCGTGGCCGACGAACTCCACCCCGCCGATGATCGCCACGCCTACGCGTTCCACTTCTTGAGGTTCGAGCGGCGTCGCTGATCCAGTCGATGTGGCCCGAGCCTTTCAGAACGCGCGTGCGGCCGCTGGTCGTCACGTGAGCCTCAAGTCCCTTTCATTCAGCCGCAAAACGGCCTCTCCGTCCATGGCTTACAGCCTTAGAAAGCGATTTTCACTTACATGCCGGGATCCGTTGGCGCGGCCAGAGTCGGCGTCAGGGGATACTCCCCATGAGGCTGTCCGCTTGGGTGCGCTGCATTGCGCTTCCCTCGGTCCGCACCTCTTCAAGGATGCCCCGCGCCCCATCATGATCACCCATCTCGATATACGCCCGCGCCAGATCGAGCTTGGTGTCCACGACCTCGGTAGCGTTGTCTAGACCGTTTCCCGTCTCGACGCCGTTATCGGCCTCAAGCACGAGCTCGTTTTCTTCCTCGGCCCCGTTGCCCGTAAGCACGAAGGGCAGATCGCCCCTGGCGGTACCGTTCGCGCCATTCGCACCCACCCGCGCCAGATCCAGATCGCCCGCCGTAAGATCCTGCACATCTTCGTCGAATCGGATCGCGAATTCCTCATCAGCCATTGAGGTCTCGCTTACGGAAACCTTGCTTGTCGAGGCCTTGGCCGGGGACGTCAAAGAATGATCCCATTGGAAGTCCAGCGCGCCTGCCTGGGCGTCTTCCGCCGCCGATGCCCGAGGCAGCCGCTCCGCCCCTGCCTCCACGAGCTCCGAGGGATGTCCGAGATCCAAGGAGAAGTCGAGCACGCCCTCCTCCTCGGGCCCTACCGGAACGTCCTTGTCCTGGGGCGCGGTCCCCCCGGTCTTGGACTTCGAGATGCTGCCTGGCCACTCCAGGATGCCGTCCATTTCGTCGAGGCTCGGCGCCTGACGCCTGGGTGCTGATACCTCTTCGAGCTCGCGAGCTACCGCCGCGAAATCGATCCGATCCCCCAGGCCTCCGCGCGGAGCGACTTCCTCCTCGTCGGTCAGTGTTGCATCCTTCAGGACCGGCGATGCCTCACCCTTGAAGAGCGGGTTCGCCGGATCCAATTTACGGCCCATCTCCTCGACCTTCTGCCACGCGGGGCCGCGCCCCTCGCACGCGGCATAGACCTCTTCGGCGACGATCTCGAAGGTCTTTTTGTCGCCGCGCTGCAGATAGATCTCGAGGAGCTTCAGCTTCAACTCGACGCGCCCAGGCTCTCTGGTCGAGGCCTCTCTCAGGATCTCCTCCGCCTGCTCGTCGCGCCCATAGGCCAGATAAACATCGGCCTCAGCCAAGGGGTCGACCTCGTCCGTATGCATGGCGCCACCTGAGCCCGCCTGGCTGAATTCGCTCAGAAAGGACACGTCCGGCGTCTTCGGTAGACCGGCCGTATCGGGCATCTGCCCCTCGGAATTAAGGCCGCCACCCGACAAAATACTTTCCTCGAACTCGGCCATCGTCTGACGCCGCCTGCGGATCACGAGGAGACCACCACCGAGCACTATGACCAGCAAGGCGCCGAGAATAGGTGTGCGCTCGGACGACATCAGCATCGACAGAAACGAAGGGGCTGGCGCTGGCGGCGGCAGGGGGCGCACCGGCGCCACCATATGGCGTGTGGGCTGCACTGTGACCGGCGGTTTGCCCGCGACACGGGTCGGCAGCTTGGACGCCTCCTTGGGGATGACACCCGCCGCCACCGGCTGCAGCTTGCCACGGTCCTTTGCCTGCTTTTGCAGGAGTGCGAGCTCCTGATTTTCCAGGGTCATGAGGCGCTGAGTCTTCTGCAGTTCCTTTTTCAGGCGCTGCACGCGTTCCCCAAAGGATCCCGTCGCGCCCGCCTTGCCGCTGCCACTGCCAGGTGTCACGGGTCCCGCGAGATTGGCCGCCTCTATGCGCAAGGGTTCGTGGTCTGCGGGCAGTACACGCGCCAATCCAAGCGCGCCCTTAAGTCCCGCGTTCCCTCCCTTCGCCATCGTTGGGGCGTTCGCGAGCCGCATCTTGTAGCGATTCCAGGCGGCGTCTTGCGAGGCAAGCCACACCGCCGCGTGCTGCGGGGCGATCGCATCAATCGCCCGCCGGGTCGGGATCTTGAGCACGGTACCAGCACGTAACTCATTGACATTTTTATGAAAAAATGCCTTCGGGTTGGCGCGCAAGAAGGCCTCCAAGGTCTGCGGCATGGCCGCCCCTCGCGGTGCCGTATGGTTGGCCACCACCCACAAAGACTCGCCAGGACGCACGACTGTTGTCGTCGGCCGTGCGCGATGCGCCGACACCGGCGGCGCAAGGTTTTCGGTGATCGGCCGCAGCCGCGGCGGCACAGCCCCCGCACTCAGCACGGAAACACCGCTTGCCGGGTTCAGGAACGCGGTGTACATGTGCAATAGTGAGCCACCCGGCCAGCGGACGCGCAAAAGAAAATGAAGGAACGGCTCGTTGATAGGCTGATGGCTTTGCAGGACGAGCTCGTAGCCCCCTCCGGGCGCGCGCTGGATATGCGCCCGAATGGCCCGGAGCACGCGCGATTTGCGCAATCCGGCGGCGGCGAAGTCGGCGCTCGAGGCCATGGTAGCGTGCACCGTGTGTCGATCGCTACGATGGAACGATACGAGCGGTATCTCGGCCTGCAACGGTTGCCCGAGGTTCGACGTGACCGTGAGGGAGCCCAGACCGAGCGCCTGGGCAAGCGGCGTATAGAGAAGTGCCGTTGCCCAAAGGACGGGCGCCATTCTCGACCGATATCTATGATTCTTCGCCATTACCACCGCTCCTGGGGGCGTGCCCCGTCCCCGAGACCACATCAGTTACATGGGTTTCTTGAGAAAACCCTCGAAGTCATCTGTCCGACTATAGACTATAAATACGACGCTACCAAATGCTCGGCGATCTGGATGCTATTCAAGGCCGCTCCCTTGCGCAGATTGTCCGAGACGACCCACATATCGAGGCCGCGCGGGTGCGATATATCCTCGCGGATGCGCCCCACGAACACCGGGTCGCGACCCGCCGATTCCGTGACCGCGGTCGGATAGCCCCCCGGCTGTCGCTCATCCAGGACCACGATGCCCGGCGCCTTTCCGAGCAGCTGACGCGCCGCCTCCGCCGATAGCTTCTCGCGTGTCTCGATATGGAGCGCCTCGGAGTGGCCGTAGAGAACAGGGACGCGCGCGGTCGTCGGATTCACGCGAATCGATGGATCCCCCATGATCTTGTTCGTCTCCCACACCATCTTCATCTCCTCCTTGGTATAGCCATTCTCAAGAAAGACATCAATGTGGGGCAAGACATTGAAGGCGATGGGCTTAGGGTAGACTTTGCTGATCACTGCCGCACCTGCGAGGACCGCCCGCGACTGGGTCTGCAGCTCCTCGATCGCGTCCTTGCCGGTGCCCGACACCGACTGGTAGGTGCACACGTTGATGCGCTCGATCCCTACCGCATCATGGATCGGCTTCAGAGCCACGACCATTTGAATCGTCGAGCAATTCGGGTTGGCGATGATCCCACGGGCCTTGTAGCGGGCGATGTCTTGCGGATTGACCTCCGGCACCACCAACGGAATGTCGTCTTCATAGCGAAAGTGCGCGGTATTATCGATCACGATGCAGCCTGCGGCGGCCGCCTTGGGGGCGTAGGTCGCGGAGATGTCGCCACCGGCCGAGAAGAGCCCGATCTGGACCTTGCTGAAATCAAAGGTCGCGAGATCAAGCACCGTGATCTCCCGATCCCCCGACCGGACCTTGGTCCCGGCCGAGCGCTCGGAGGCCAGGGCGTACAGGTTACGGACAGGAAATTTGCGCTCGGCCAGCATGGCCAGCATGACTTCGCCGACCGCACCGGTCGCCCCCACTACCGCGACATCGAAAGTTTGCGACATACCTTTTTGGGACTCCGCGTAAAATACCCTAGTAAACGCTCATCACGAGTGGGTGGCGCGCAGGGCCGCGACCACGGCCTCGCCCATGGCGCCTGTGCCGACCACAGGGAGACCTGACTCCTGGATGTCCGCCGTGCGCAGACCATCGTCGAGCACCTTCGATACGGCCGCCTCGACGCGCGCGGCCAACAGCGGCTCATGGAAGCTGTACCGCAGCATCATAGCCGCCGACAGGATGGTGGCCAGGGGATTGGCGATCCCTTTGCCGGCGATATCGGGCGCCGAGCCATGAATGGGCTCGTAGAGGCCACGATCCGACTCATTCAACGAGGCCGAGGGCAGCATCCCGATCGACCCGGTCAGCATCGCCGCGGCGTCCGACAGGATGTCTCCAAACATATTCGTCGTCACTACGACATCGAATTGCTTGGGGGCACGGACGAGCTGCATGGCCGCATTGTCAACATACATATGGCTTATGGCCACATCCGGATAGCGCGCCGCCACTTGTGTCACCACATCGCGCCATAACTCGGTTGCCTCCAGGACGTTGGCCTTGTCCACGGAGCAGACCCGATGGGCACGGGCGCGCGCGATCTCGAAGGCGCGCACAGCGATGCGCTCGATCTCGGACTCGGAATAGACGAGGGTATTGAAACCCTGACGTTCGCCGGTCTTCAAGGTCCGCACGCCACGCGGCTCCCCAAAATAGATCCCGCCCACAAGTTCGCGCACGATCATGATATCGAGTCCGGCTACGATCTCGGGCCGCAGCGTCGAGGCCCCGGCCAGTTGCGGGTACAAAACGGCCGGCCGCAGGTTGGCAAACACCCCCATAGCCGCACGCAGACCAAGGAGGGCCTTCTCGGGCCTCAAGGCAATCGGCAAGGCCTCCCATTGTCGGCCGCCGACCGCCCCCAACAACACCGCGTCGGCCTCTTTTGCGAGTTTCAGTGTATCTTCGGGCAAGGGCTGTCCGTGGACATCATAGGCCGCGCCCCCAATCAGACCGAACTCCATCTCGACGGCAAGCCCGCCCTCGTCCCGCAGACACTCAAGGACACGTACCGTCTCCGCCACCACCTCAGGCCCGATACCGTCGCCCGGCAAGACCAACACCTTCTTCATATCCGAGATCCCTCCGGCCCGAACAGCCATGGCGCCTCGCGCCGTCTGCGCGCCTCGTATGCGCGGATCTCCGCTTCATGCCTAAACGTCCAACCTATGTCATCGAGTCCATTCAAGAGGCACTCTTGACGAAACGGGTCGATTGAAAAAGTCCCGATCTCCTGGTCGTGCGCCAAGACCTGGCCTGTGCGCAAATCGATCGTCAGAGCATAGCCCACTTCCGCCTCCACGGCCTGAAACAGGCGGTCGACGGTGTCCTCGGGCAGGACGACTGGCAACAGACCGTTCTTCAGGCTGTTTTGGTAAAAAATGTCCGCAAAGCTTGGTGCCACGATGGCGCGGATCCCGTATTCAACGAGCGCCCAAGGGGCGTGCTCGCGCGACGATCCGCAGCCGAAGTTGGCGCGCGCGAGCAGGATCGAGGCCCCTTTATAGCGGGGCTTGTTCAAGACGAAATCGGGATTGGGCGTGCGCGCGGTCTCCTGACCTGGCTCGCCCCGATCCAGATAACGCCAATTGTCGAACAGGTTGGCACCGAAACCCGTACGCCCCACCGCCTTCAGGAACTGCTTCGGGATGATCGCATCGGTGTCGACGTTCAAGCGGTCGAGGGGAAGGACAAGCCCCGTCTCTTTTTCAAAACGCTGCAAAAGACCCCCTAGGATGGATGACGTATGTCGACGAAGTGTCCCGCAATCGCGGCCGCTGCGGCCATCTGCGGACTCACGAGATGGGTGCGGCCCCCCGCGCCTTGTCGGCCCTCGAAATTTCGGTTCGAGGTTGAGGCACAGCGCTCGCCAGCCTCGAGCCTGTCGGCGTTCATGGCAAGACACATGGAGCAGCCAGGATCGCGCCACTCGAAACCCGCTTCCTTGAATAGGCGGTCAAGCCCTTCGGACTCGGCTGCACGTTTCACAAGCCCTGAGCCCGGAACCACTAAGGCGCGCCGCACGCCCGGGGCGATCTTGCGTCCCGCGATGACCCCTGCGGCCGCGCGCAGATCTTCGATGCGCGCATTCGTGCAAGATCCGATGAACACGACATCGATCGGCACATCGACCATGGCGATCCCCGGGCGCAAGTCCATATAGGTCAAGGCCGCCGTCAAGGCCTCGCGTCGTGCCGGATCGCTCTCGCGCGTCGGGTCGGGGACGCACCCATCAATGGGAACCACCATCTCCGGCGAGGTCCCGAAGGTCACCTGGGGGGCTAGGGTGCTCACATCGATGACCCATTCGCGGTCAAACGTCGCGTCGGGATCCGTGACGCAGCCGCGCCAAGCCTGCACGGCCTGCTCCCAGAGGTCGCCGCTTGGGGCAAAGGGGCGTCCCGCCAGATAGGAGATGGTCGTCTCGTCCACCCCAATGAGCCCGGCGCGCGCTCCGCCTTCGATTGCCATATTGCAGAGTGTCATGCGCCCTTCCATGGAGAGCGCGCGCACCGCGTCCCCAGCGAATTCGATGGCGTAGCCTGTGCCACCGGCGGTCCCGATCTTGCCGATCACCGCAAGCGCCATGTCTTTGGCGCCGACGCCCGCGGGCATCGCGCCCTCCAGACGCACGCGCATGGTTCGCGAGCGCTTCTGAAGCAGGCACTGCGTCGCCATGACTTGCTCGACCTCGGAGGTCCCGATGCCGTAGGCCAAGGCCCCAAAGGCCCCATGCGTGGACGTATGCGAATCCCCGCACACGATCGTCATGCCGGGGAGTGTCGCGCCCTGCTCGGGCCCCACGACATGAACGATGCCCTGGCGCACATCATCCATGGAAAAAAGCGATACCCCGAAATCGCGGCAGTTGCTGCCCAAAGTCTCTATCTGCACGCGTGATGTGGGGTCAGAGATACCGAGCGCCCGATCTTTGGTCGGGACGTTGTGGTCAGCGACCGCTAGGTTGGCATCCGGCCGCCACAATCCTCGCTTACGTGCCCGTACGCCGGCGAAGGCCTGCGGGCTTGTCACCTCGTGGACGAGCTGACGATCGATATAAACGAGGCAGGTTCCGTCGGGCAACTCCCGCACCACATGACTGTCCCACAATTTCTCGTAAAGCGTCTTACCCATCGAAATCGCCCTTTTTAAAGTGCGCCCATGGTACGCAAAGGGGCCGCCGATGCCAATATTTTGCGCACCCCCGGCCCCGCAGATGGGCCTTCGCCCCGCTCGCATCTCGACAGGGCGGCATCCCTGGCCGACAATATCCTCTTTGCGATCGACGATAGGAGGCGCGACCCCTTCGTCCCGAAGTTGAGAAACTGCCATGACCTTCCTGCAATTGCTCCAAAGTCTGGAAGAGCGCCTGGGCCATATCCATCTCCCGGTGCGGCCGCAAGCGACCGGTCTCCAGGACCTCTTCGAGGGCTGCGGTCTTCATCACGAGCTTACCGTCGCGCTCGTGCGCGCGATCTATACCGAGAATCACTGCCGGCATATCAAGGATGGGGTCGTGGCCGAGGCCTCGTTTAAGGCCGTAACGCCGATCCATGCGGCGGTGGCGCACGCCGAGCGCACGGACATCGACACCTACCGCTTCTCCGAAGGCTTCTTGGCCGCGCTCCAGACCGCGTTCGAACAAAAACCCCATCCGCGCCCGGTCCGACCCCAAGCGCCACGGGGGCAAGTCTTACCGTTCCCCACGCTACGCCGTCGGGCCCATCGCTAACACGTCTCCTGTTCGTGGGTCTTGAGGTGCGCCGTGATGACTAGGAATCCAGCCCCAGCCACCGCGGCCGCCGAGAGAAACATGCCCTGAGGCCCGACTGCGGCCCATAGGTACCCGCTTGTGGCCGCGCCTACGGCCGCCCCGGCGCCGGCTGCACTCCCGTAATAGGCTTGGGCACGAGCCTTGGCGCCGGGGCCCGCATAGCGGCTCACGAGTCGTACCGCCAGCGCGTGGTAGAGTCCAAACGTGAAGGCATGGAAGGTCTGCGCGAGCGCCAAGGCAGGCCACGAGCGCGGGAAGCCCGCGATCACAAGCCACCTTACGACCGCAAGTCCGAAGGTGAATGCGAAGAGCCGCCATTCACCAAAACGGGCAAAGAACCGCCCGGCCTGCCAGAACACGACTACCTCGCATACGACCCCAAGGGCCCAGAGCGCCCCGATGGCGGCCTTGTCGTACCCGTAATGGGCAAGATATATCGAATAAAACGTGTAATAGGGCCCATAGCTTACCTGCATCAAGAAACAGGCAACCAGGAAGGGTGCGAGTCCACGCCGGATCGGCGCCGGCGCAAGCCCGGTCGGCGGCGCCCCCAGGGGCGCGAGACCTAAGGTGGCAAGCCAGAGACCAAACAAGAGGATGGCGATGACAGGTACGGTGACCTGCGCCCCCAGGCGGTCGAGGATGGGCCCGAGCCCCAAGACCACGACGATGAAGCCAATCGATCCCCACAGACGGATACGCCCGTAGCGATCCCCGTGAAAGGCAAGCGTGCTGGCCTCCACCGGCGGCAAGGTCGCGTACCAGAAGAAACTGAAGCTCACCATCACCGCGGCGAATGCCACAAAACCGTGCGCGTAGACGATGAGTAGAAAACAGACGAATGCCAACAAGGCCCCGCCGCGCACCACGGTCAGCCTTTGCCCAAAGCGGTCGCTCAACCACCCCCCGATATAGGGCGCGACGATCCGCGACAAGGCAAACAGCGCCATCAGGTCACCGAGCGCGCGCGGCCCGAACCCACGCGAACGGAGATAGAGCGGCCAATAGGGCAAGAGCGCGCCCATCGCGCTGAAGTAGAACCAATAAAATGCCGAGCGCGGCCAGTCCCCGCTCGCCAGCCGCCTCACGATGCGGTTACGGCGGTCCGGAGGACCAAGCCTCGAGGAACCCCGCTCAAGCACGGGTGCATCCCTTGGCTCCGCCTAGGAGGCGCGCCCAAGCGCTGCACCCGTCACGATCGGACCGGCGCGTCTCGTGGCGCAGTATGCATGAAAGGGATGACAGCACGGCCCGCATCTTATCCGGGTTTCGATCGCCTGTCGCAGGACCGCGACGGACGGGTTCTTTAATCGCAGCTTGCCGGTATACGAGGTGTCACGCAGGTCACGTCGGCGTTCTGTCCGCGATGGCGCAAGACCTGATCCATCAATGTCAGACAGAGCATCGCCTCGGCGATGGGGGTTGCCCGAATCCCGACGCAGGGGTCGTGCCGTCCGGTCGTTACGACTTCGGCCGCGGCCCCTTCCCGGTCCACCGTGCGCCCAGGGATACGGATGCTGGCCGTAGGCTTCAAGGCCAGCCGCACGACGATATCCTGTCCCGAGGAGATACCGCCCAGAATGCCTCCCGCATGATTCGACAGGAAGCCATCGGGGGTCATCTCGTCGCGGCACTCAGAACCACGCGCGGTCACCACCGCGAAGCCGTCTCCGATCTCCACCCCCTTCACGGCATTGATGCTCATCATGGCATGCGCAATGTCGGCGTCCAGGCGATCGAAAATCGGCTCCCCGATGCCTGGCGGGACATTCTGAGCTACGACTGTCACCTCGGCGCCGATCGAGTCCCCCGTACGCCGCAACGCGTCCATGTAGGCCTCGAGCTCGGGAACCAGCGACCGGTCGGGACAAAAGAACGCGTTTTCGGTCACGGCGTCCCAGTCGACCGCCGCCGCCTTATAGGGGCCAAGCTGCGAGAGGTAGCCGCGCACGACGATGCCGTAGCGCGCATACAGGTAGGCCCGCGCCACGGCGCCGGCCGCAACCCGGCTCGCGGTCTCACGCGCCGATGAGCGGCCGCCGCCCCGATGGTCCCGTACCCCGTATTTCTGCTGGTAGCTATAATCCGCATGACCTGGGCGGAAGAGGTTTGCGATCTTGCCATAGTCCTGGGAGCGGGCGTCGGTGTTTTCTATCAGGAGCGCGATTGGGGTTCCGGTAGTCACCCCCTCGAAGACCCCCGACAGGATGCGGACCCGGTCCTCCTCGCGCCGCTGGGTCGTATGGCGGGAGGTGCCGGGACGACGCCGATCCAGGTCCGGCTGGATTACGGCCTCCGAAAGCGGCAGACCGGGAGGACAACCGTCGATCACGCAGCCGATCGCGGGTCCATGGCTCTCACCGAAGCTCGTGACGCAAAAAAGCCTGCCGTAGGTGTTTCCGCTCACGCTAACCCGCCTTTTTGAACTTGATTGAGTGTCTCCAGGATATCGGCGAACGGGATGCGCGCCCGAAAGCGCGCGAGCAGGTCCGCGTAGGCGAGCTGTGCGCCGCCGAAGACATGACGACCCGCACAGATCTCGCCATGCAGCCCGACGAGCATCTTTTCCAGGGTCTCGAACACGCCGGCGTACTCGCCCAGCTCGCAGTCCTCACCCTCACTCTCGATCGCGCTCAACATGTCGCGCGTCTCGAAGATCGCCTGGTCCAACAGGTCCAGGAATTCCTCCTGGTTGGCCGGTATGTGCATAGTCACCAAGTATCGGTTAGATTGTGGCGGTCCTTAATCCGCCAATGATTCAAGCTTACTGAGAATCGACCCATGACGCCAGAAGATCCCATCTCCGACGACAACCAGACCCAATCTCCCACCCTGCGCGTAGTCCCGATGCCCGCGGACACCAATGTCGCCGGCGACATTTTCGGGGGCTGGATATTATCCCAGATCGACATCGCCGGAAGCGTAGTCGCCCATCGCCGTGCCCACGGGCGCGTGATCACCGTGGCGGTCAACGCCGTGCAGTTCCACAAGCCCGTGTTCGTCGGCGACCTAGTCAGCCTTTATGCCCGCGTCGTGCGGGTCGGGACGACCTCGATCACAGTCGACGTCACCGTCTATGCCGAACGTTTCAGTAATGATACCCATGCCCAGAGGGTACGAGTCACAGAGGCGACCTTGACCTATGTGGCCATGGGGCCGGACCGTAAGCCCCGACCGGTGCCTCTTCAGGACCCCGACTACGGGGATCGTGTCTAGGAGCTGTGCGCCTGTCCGTCCGGCTCGGTGTGGTGGGCCTCGAACACGAAGTCCCCGGCGCGCGTGCCGACCTCGATCACATCCCCGGGTCCAAAGCGCCCCTTCAGTATCTCCTGCGCGAGCGGGTTCTCGAGATACTGCTGCACCGCCCGCTTCAGGGGCCGCGCGCCGTAGACCGGATCGAACCCGGCCTCCGCGAGCCTATCGACGGCCTCGTCGGAAAGTACGAGACCGAGGTCGCGCGAACGCAGCCGATCGACGAGATAGCCAAGCTGGATGGTGGTGATACGCCGCAGATCCTCACGCCCGAGCGGATGGAACACCACGATGTCATCGACGCGGTTGATGAATTCGGGCCTGAAGTGCTGGCCTACGATCTCCATCACCGCCTCCTTCATGCGTCCATAGTTGGCTTCTCCGGCCAAGTCCTGGATGACCTGCGAGCCGAGATTGGAGGTCATCACGATGATGGTGTTGCGGAAATCCACGGTGCGCCCCTGTCCGTCGGTCAGACGCCCGTCGTCTAGCACCTGTAAGAGCACATTGAAGACATCGGGATGGGCCTTCTCCACTTCATCCAACAGCACGACCGAGTAGGGGCGTCGGCGCACCGCCTCCGTGAGATAACCGCCTTGCTCATAGCCCACATAACCCGGGGGCGCTCCGATGAGGCGCGCCACCGCATGCTTTTCCATGAACTCCGACATATCGATCCGCACCATGGCCTCATCGGCATCGAACAGGAAGGACGCAAGCGCCCGACACAGTTCGGTCTTGCCAACACCCGTGGGGCCCAGGAACAAAAAAGAACCGTTTGGCCGGTTCGGATCGGAAAGCCCGGCGCGTGAGCGACGTATAGCGTTGGCCACCGCGGCGACCGCCTCGCGCTGACCGACCACGCGCTTATGGAGGTCATCTTCCATGCGCAAGAGCTTCTCCCGCTCCCCTTCCATCATCCGCGAGACCGGGATGCCGGTTGAACGCGACACCACTTCCGCGATCTCCTCCTCGCCCACCTCCTTACGCAGAAGCTTGGTGCGCATCGGCTTGCCGCGCGCCGCCAGCTGCTGCTCGAGCTCTGGAATGCGACCGTACTGGAGTTCCGACATACGCGCGAAATCGCTGGCACGCCGTGCGCTCTCCATCTCGACACGGGCCCGATCCAATTCCTCCTTGATATGCTGTTCTCCTTGCAGCGCCGCCTTTTCGGAGCGCCAGACCTCCTCGAGATCCGCGTACTCACGCTCGAGCCGGCCGATCTCCTCTTCGAGCACCGCCAAGCGCTTGCGGGAGGCCTCGTCGGCCTCCTTCTGCAACGCCACTCTTTCGATCTTGAGCTGGATCAAACGCCGATCCAGTCGGTCCATGGATTCGGGTCGGGAATCGATCTCCATGCGGATGCGCGCTGCGGCCTCGTCGACCAGATCGATCGCCTTGTCCGGCAATTGCCGGTCAGTAATGTAGCGATGCGCAAGCGTAGCGGCCGCCACGAGCGCCGGATCTGAGATATCAACCCCGTGGTGCACCTCGTACTTCTCCTTCAGGCCCCTCAGGATCGCGATCGTATCCTCGACCGAAGGCTCATCTACCAGGACCTTTTGAAAGCGCCGCTCGAGCGCAGCATCCTTTTCTATGTACTGGCGGTACTCATCCAGGGTCGTGGCACCGATGGCGTGGAGTTCGCCGCGCGCGAGCGCGGGCTTGAGCATATTCCCCGCATCCATCGCCCCCTCAGCCTTGCCCGCCCCCACCATGGTATGGATCTCGTCGATAAAGAGAATGACGCGCCCTTCCTGCTTCCCGAGATCCTTCAAGACCGCCTTCAGCCGCTCCTCAAACTCACCGCGGAACTTGGCCCCGGCGATAAGCGCACCCAAGTCCAGCGCAAGCAGCCGGCGGCCCCGCAGACCCTCGGGCACCTCGCCGTTCACTATGCGTTGGGCGAGCCCTTCGACAATCGCCGTTTTGCCGACGCCGGGCTCACCAATCAATACCGGGTTATTCTTGGTGCGCCTTTGTAGGACCTGCACTGCCCGACGGATTTCGTCGTCGCGCCCGATGACAGGATCAAGCTTGCCTTGAGCGGCCCGCTCGGTGAGATCCACGGTGTAGCGGTCGAGCGCCCCGCGTTGCTGCTCGGCATTCTGATCCTCCACCTTGCCCCCGCCGCGCCATTCCTCTATGGCCTGCTCGAGGGCCTGCCGGGACGCCCCAACCTCGCGCAAAATCTGGCCCGTATCGCCCTTGTCCTCAAGCGCCGCAAGCAAAAAGAGCTCGCTTGCGATGTATTGATCACCGCGCTTCTGGGCGTACTTATCGGTGACATTCAAAAGCCGTGACAGATCGTTGCTGATATGCAGCTCGCCGCCCGAGCCTTCGACACTCGGCAACCGGTCAAGAAGGCCATCCAGGCGCGTGCGCAAGGCATCGACGGCGACCCCCGCCTTCGCGAGCAGAGGGCGCACGCCGCCTTCCTGATCGAGCAAGGCCGCAAGCAGATGGGCGGGCTCGATGAATTGGTGGTCCCGACCGACTGCAAGCGATTGCGCCTCGCCCAGCGCTTGTTGAAACCGATTGGTAAGCTTGTCCATCCGCATTGCCGCGATCCTCTCTCTATCCGCCCTAAGAAATGGGGGGTCTTTGAGGGAGTTTCAAGCCGCTGCCCGTAGCGGCCTCGGCAAAAAAAGCGTGCAGCGGGACCCTAAGAGGCGCGGCCGAGGCCCGGCAAGAGGGCCGTAAGCCCCACGGCCATGAACTGCACGGCCATCGCCGCAAGGATCAGCCCCATGACACGCGTGGCGATATTGAGACCCGCCGTCCCCAGACGCACGCCTATGGGTTCGGCCAGACGCAGAACCAGCCAGACCACGATGCCCACGACCAGAATGCCGACGCTCAAGCCCAACTCCGCGCCCAGACCATGCGCCTTCTGAGCGTCGACGATGACGAGACTGATGGCCCCGGGCCCGGCGAGCAGAGGGATCGCCAGGGGGACCACCGCGATATCCTCTTTGGATTCGGCCTCCGCATCCTCCTCGCGCGTATGGCGGGCGGGCGTGGATTTGGCGTGGAACATGGCGATGGCGATCAAGAGGACCAAAAGTCCCCCCGCGATGCGAAACGCGGGCACACCGATACCGAAGATTTCGAGCAGGCGCTGCCCCGACCAGACGGCGACCATGAGGATGGCGGCCACCGCCGACGCGGTCTTGGCGGCGATGCGCCGCATCTCCTTGCGCGATCGACCGGCGGTGAGCGTAAGAAAGAGCGGTATCGCACCCAAGGGGTTCAAAATCGCAAACACACCCACCAAGTCCTTGAGCACGGTGTCCTCCCTGCGTTATGTCCGGCTTCTTATAGCCTCCCCGGACCGGCGGGCGGTTCAGGTGGGCGTTACGAGCGCGAGCGAAAAATAACCATTGTCCGCCTCTTCATGGCGGCGCCACCGGAAACCCGCCGCCTCCACGAGCGCCTTCATACCCTCAGGCGTGAACTTACGGCTGATCTCGGTGAGTATAGTCTCGCCTTCCACGAAGCGCGTGACAAGGCCGATGCGCGACATGGACACTTCGTGTGTGCACTGCGCCTGCAAATGCATCTCGATTTGTCCCTCGTCCTCGTTGAAAAAGGCTACGTGCGCAAAGCGGTGCTTATCGAAATCGGCATCCAGGCGGGTATTCAAGACCTTGAGCAGATTCAAATTGAATTGCGCGGTGTAGCCGGCCGCATCATTGTAGGCGGCGTCTAGGACGTGCTTTTCTTTGATGCGATCGAAGCCCAGCAAGAGAAAATCCTCGGGGCACATGGCGCCGCGCAAGGCCGCGAGGAAGGTCAAGGCCTCGTCATGGTTCAGATTCCCTATGGTGCCCCCGAGGAACAGAAAAAGGCGCGGCCCCTCTGAGTACGGGAGCGCCGGCAGGTCGACCGCGTAGTCACCCACCAAAAGCTCCATGTCGAGCCACGCATAGCGCGATCGAAGACGTGCCGCCGCCGCGCGCAAGGCCTCGTCGCACACATCGAATGGCTGGTACCGGACGCAGAAACCCAGCTGTTCGCACGCCGCGAAGAAGTGATCGGTCTTCTCTGAGGATCCGCTGCCGATCTCCACCAGAGTCCCGGGGGCCACCTGATCGAGGATCCCGCGCGCATGGCGCGCAAGCAGCGCCGACTCAGTGCGTGTCGGGTAGTACTCCGGGGTACCGCAGATCCGTTCGAAGAGCAAAGACCCGCGGGCGTCGTAAAAGTATTTCGGGGGCAAGTGCTTGCGTGGTCCGGCAAACCCTCGGCGCACGTCCCGATCAAGCCCCGACGACCGCGACGATCCTGGCAGACGCACGAGCGCGAATCCGGTCTTGTCGCGGGTCCCCGGCCGAACGCCCAGTCCATCGACTGCTCGCGTATTCTGTTCCATGACACCTCCTAGTGATACAACCGAACGCTCCCTTG
Organism: Acidiferrobacter sp.; assembly: GCF_054609335.1. Classification (NCBI taxonomy): domain Bacteria; kingdom Pseudomonadati; phylum Pseudomonadota; class Gammaproteobacteria; order Acidiferrobacterales; family Acidiferrobacteraceae; genus Acidiferrobacter; species Acidiferrobacter sp. The sequence goes on from NZ_JBTRWP010000029.1 coordinate 19,972, forward strand.
CCGTAGAATGCGGGCTATGTGTCGCCTGGCAGCCTACCTCGGACCTTCTATATCGCTCGCGCGGTTTCTCCTAGCGCCCCGACATGGACTGACCCAACAATCCTACGCACCCCGCGAGATGCGCGACGGGCACGTCAATGCCGATGGCTACGGCATCGGCTGGCGCGCGGACGACGGGGCGCTTGCGCGCCTGACCTACAGCACCCCGATCTGGGCCGACCACAACCTGCCCACGCTCGCGCAGCATATTCACGCCCCCTTATGGGTTGCGAACGTCCGCAGCGCCACGGCCGGGCTCGCCAATCACCCGGCCAACACCCAGCCCTACGCCGCCGACGGCCTGTTGTTCCTCCACAACGGCTATTTGGCCGACTTTCCCGCGATACGCGCGCGCCTGCGCCGGACCTTTTCGCATGACATAGAGTGCTCCATCGAAGGCACGACGGATTCGGAATACCTCTTCGCGCTCCTGCGCCAAACCCTCATCACCGCCGATTTCGACGTCCCGGAGGCCCTGCGCGAGACCGCGCGGAAACTGTTCGATGAGTTCGGCGTGGAACGCGGCCTCCTCAATGTCGTGGTGACCGACGGCGAACGCATCCACGCCCTGCGCCATGCCATGGGCGCCCTGTCGCCCAGCCTCTACTTCACGACCGACGACGAAGAGTATCCGGGTGCCGCCTTGATCGCATCGGAACCCTTGACGGAGGGGCCGTATTGGCAAACGGTTCCCGAGCATCATATCCTCACCGTCGATGGCGATAAACCCGCCCAACTCATATCGTTATAAGCTTATGGACGCCTCGCTCTACGCCACCCTCCAAAAAACCCGGGACGCAGCCCGCATTCTCGCGCAATCGGTCCCGCCGGCCGATCGCCGTCGTATGCTCCACAAGGATTTGAGCCCCCTGCTCTGGCATCTCGGGCATATGCTGTACATCGAACAGCAGTGGGCCGGGGAGCGGCTCGCGGGCCTTGCGCACGACGACACCCGCGCACAGCTCTTTCGGCCGGACGGACTGCGCAAGGCCGAGCGCGCAGCGCGCGTCCCGACGTTCGACGTCCTTGCTCGCGACTGGGACGATTGGCAGGGGCGCTTCCCAGAACTCCTGGCGAGCGCCGAGTCCGCGCGCCCCGACCACCCGCTGCTTGCTCGCGACTTCTTGCTGCGCTTTCTGATTCAGCACCACGGTCAACACCTGGAAACTATGCATCAGGCGCTCGTGGCACGCGCGCTCGACAGGGATACAGGCACGTTCCGTCCCGCACAGACCCTGAGATCAGCGCCACTGACGTTCTGTTATCGCGCCTGGACCGGCGGCCATGGTCGCATCGGTGACGACAGACCCGATAGCTACGACAATGAGCGCCCAAGCCACGATGTGCATCTGCCTGCGTTTGCCATCGCCGAGCGCCCGGTCTCGAATGCCGCCTACCTTCGATTCATGGAGGATGACGGTTACCGCAATAACCGCTACTGGACGCATGAAGGCCGCCATTGGCGCGATCATGCAGGCGCCGAAGCGCCATGGCATTGGCGCCGTAACTGCGACGAGCGATGGTATGGCGTAGATATTGCCGGCCCCATAGAATTGATATCGGATGCGCCGGTCTCGGGCCTGTGCGCCTACGAGGCGCGCGCCTTCGCCCGCTACGCACATGCGCGATTGCCGCACGAAGCCGAATGGGAGCTCGCCATGCGCGACGGGCTCCTCCTGGAGGTGGGCTCTGCCTGGGAGTGGTGCGAGAACCGCTTCTATCCCTATGCCGGATTTCGCGCGTTTCCGTATCGTGGCTACTCCATGCCCTGGTTTGATGGAGCCCATACAACCTTGCGCGGCGCGAGCGTCTACAGCGCAGATGCAACCCGGCGCGCCTCGTTCCGGAATTTCCACGTCGCCGACAAACGCCACATTTTTTCTGGAGTACGCCTGTGTCATCTCTCACGCCCCACACACTGATCGTAAACCAAGTAAGGATCGCTCTTGAAGAAGATGTGGGGTCCGGGGATCTCACCGCCCTGCTCGTGCCTGCGCGCCCTGCGCGTGCGGTCTTGCGCACCCGCGAGGAGGGCGTGCTATGCGGACGCGCGTGGTTCGACGAGGTGTTCGCGCAACTCGATCCGGCGGTACGCGTCACCTGGCAAGCGCAGGACGGGGACCGCATGGTGGCCGGTGCCGGGCTCTGCGAGATCGAAGGCCCGGCGCGGGCCTTGCTGACCGGCGAGCGTACCGCGATCAATTTCCTGCAGACCCTGTCGGGAACCGCTACCCTCGCGCGACGTTACGCAGACGCGGTGGCGCATACTAAGGCGCAGATCCTCGACACCAGAAAGACCCTGCCCGGCCTCAGGCTTGCCCAAAAATACGCGGTCCGCTGCGGCGGCTGCGCCAACCATCGCGTGGGCCTCTACGACGGCATACTCGTCAAGGAGAACCATATCGCGGCGGCGGGGTCGATAGCCGCGGCCTTGGTGCAGGCTCTCGAGCTTGCTGCCGGCCGCATGGTCGAGATCGAAGTCGAGACCTTGGGGCAGCTTGAGGATGCGCTTCGGGCAGGGGCGCCGCGGGTCCTCCTCGATAACTTCGCGCCAGCCGATCTGCGCCAGGCCGTTGCACAAACGGCTGGACGCGCCCTGCTCGAGGCCTCCGGCGGCATCACGCTTTCCAACGCGCGCATTTATGCCGAGACCGGCGTCGACTTTCTTTCGGTGGGAGAACTGACCAAGTCCGTGCGCGCCCTCGACCTCTCCTTGCGGTTTTCTCTGAGCTAAGCGCGGGCTGTCTGCGGCCTTAAGAGCGCCTTCTCAATCTGTTCGTTGAACACAGGTATGTCATCCGGCTTGCGGCTTGAGATGAAGCGGCCGTCGACCACCACAGGCTCGTCCGTCCAAAGGCCTCCGGCGTTCTTCAAATCCACCTCCAGACTCGGCCAGCTCGTGAAATGCCGCCCTGAGACGAGGCCGGCATTGATCAAAAGCCACGGGCCGTGACAGATAGCAGCCACCGGATGACCGGTCTGTGCGAAACGGCTCACGAACTCAATGGCTCGGGCGCTCAGACGCAATTGATCGGGATTGGCGACGCCACCTGGCAGCACGAGCGCATCATAGTCCTCGGGGCGCGCATCCTCGACCGCCTTGTCCACCGTAAACTGCGTGCCCGGGGTCAAATGATTGAAACCCAGCACTTTCTCGCCGCGCTTCTTGGGAGCGATGAGATCCACCGCGGCGCCACGTTCTTCGAGGTACTTGCGCGGCTTCTCGTACTCGACCTGCTCGACCCCGTCGGTCAAAAGCATGGCCACGCGCTTGCCTTGCAGGCTCTTCGCCATGGTGTCGTCTCCTTAGAGTCTTGTCGCTATGGGCTTGCGAGTATTACGCAATCCAAGCCAACGTCGCCATCCGCCCGCAGACCGGTGTCCTGCGGTAGGAAAAGAGATCGGGATCCGAAAAGCTGCTCTGGCCTCCTCCGTAGACGGCCTCGATGCCCATAGCCTTCAGTCTAAGGCGTGCGAGCGCGTAGAGGTCCGCGTAATAACGGCCCGACGTGTTCGGTGTGAAGGCCGCGCGCGCCTCGCGCCCGAAGGCGCGCCGGACCTCGTCTGCGACCTCGTAGTCGGCAGGGCCTATGGCCGGCCCGAGCCACGCCACAAGCTGCGAGGGCGGCACGGGCAAGCGTGCGACCCCGGCCTCGATCACACCCGCCGCCAATCCCCGCCAACCGGCATGGACGACGGCCACGCACCGTCCCCTACGATCGGCGAGTACGATCGGCAAGCAATCGGCGGTGAGCACCGCGCACACGACGCCTGGGCGCGTCGTAAAGCTGCCATCGGCCTCAGGCGGCGCCGCAAAAGGCGCCCCGGCATCAACGATGGCCCGCCCATGAACCTGATTCAACCAAAGCGGCGTTCCCTCGATCCCCATTTCCCGCTGGAGCGCGATGCGATTGGCCGCCACATCTTGCGGCACGTCGCCCACATGGGAGGCGAGATTCAAAGATGCGTACGGACCCATACTGGTCCCGCCCGTCCGCAGGGTGGTGAAGGCGCGCACGCCGAGCACAGGCCACGCCGCGGGCAGGATGCGTATCATGTCCCAAACTCCTCTCGCAGAGCGCTAAGCGCTTGTGTGAAATCGGCCGGCCGTGGCGCCTCAAATGTCATGGGCTCGCCGGTCTTCGGGTGCCGCAGGGAGAGCCTACGCGCATGCAGGGCCTGGCGCGCAAGGATATGTCGGGTGCGACCGCCGCCATAAGTCTCATCGCCCACGAGCGGAAAACCCAGGTGCGCCATATGCACACGGATCTGGTGGGTGCGGCCGGAATGGAGCCTGACCTTGACCAAGCTGTAGGGGCCCAGGCGCTCCATGACCGCGAAATCGGAGCGCGCCGGCCGCCCGCCGCTACGCACACTCATGCGGGTCCTATGGCGAATGTCGCGCCCTATGGGGGCGTCCACCGTGCCCTTTGCGGGCGGACTGCCGATCACGAGCGCCTCGTACTCACGACCCATCTCGTGGGTCTTCAGCTGACCGATCAGCGACAGGCGGGCGGCCTCAGTACGGGCCACGACCAGGGCACCCGAGGTGTCCTTATCCAGACGGTGCACGATCCCCGAACGCGCAAGCGGCGCCAATTCCGGGGCATGATGCAAGAGCGCATTTTGCAGGGTACCCTGCGTGCAGCCTGCCCCCGGATGCACGACGAGCCCGGCGGGCTTGTCGATCACGATCAGCGTCTCGTCTTCAAAAATCACGTGGAGCGGGATGTTCTCGGCGGCGACATCGGCGGATCTAGGCTGCGGCAGATCGAACTGCACCAGCTCGCCGCCGCGCACCAATGCCGTGGCGGCCACGGACTTGGCGTCGATGGTAATACGCCCCTCGCGCAGCCAGCCCTGAAGCGTCGTACGCGAGAATTGCGGTAGTCGGCGCGCCAGCGCCCGATCGAGCCTGAGCCCCTGTTCCGCACCCGACATCTCCAGACAAAACTTAAGCTCGTCTTCCAAACCCTTTCCGCTCACGCCAAATCCGGTTAAGCTTGCATCGGCATATTAGAGAGGTAGGCATGCGTCCCCTGTCCCGCGTTTTTCTCGTTTTCGCCCTTGCGGGTCTCACGGCCTGCGGCCGCGACCATCACAAGACCCATCACTGGCCGGCCCAGCGATTCTACGCTAGCGCGGTAAGCTCCCTCAAAGCCGGGAATTATCACCATGCGGTGCGCCTGCTCGAGGAGCTCGAGGCAAGCTATCCGTACGGACGCTACGCGGCGCAAGCCGAGATCGTCGTGGCCTACGCTTATTACAAGTCCGGCGAGTCCGATGCCGCCATCGCGGCCACCAAGCGCTTTATACGCCTCCACCCGACCGACCCGCGCGTAGCCTATGCCTACTACCTCCAAGGGCTGGTCAATTTCAATAAAAATAGAAGCATAATTGAACGCGCCTTTGGCGTGAACCAGCTACAGGGCCGCGATACCACCTCGCTCCGTGCGGCGCTTAGGGCCTTCGAGACGGTCATAAAGAAGTACCCGCACAGCCAGTACGCCGCCGACTCAGCAGAGCGGGCGAACTATCTCACCGACATCCTTGCCCGCAACAATATCGCGGTCGCCCGCTACTATTACATTCATGGCGCCTATGTCGCGACCGCCAACCGCTGCAAGCGCGTCATCGAGCACTATCCGCGGACCCCTGCGGTCGCCGACGCCCTGGGCCTTATGGCCATGGCCTACGAACGCATGGGCATGGTGAATTTGAGCCGCGACACAGCGCGCATCCTGGCGCGCAACTTCCCCCAAAGCCCCTACCTCAAGCGCTTGCGGCGCGCTCACGTGCTTGGCGGCTCGTAGGAGACCGTCACGGGATAGCGCCAGTCGCGCCCAAAGGCGCGTGCCGTTACGCGCGTGCCCAAGGGTGCCTGCTTGCGCTTGTGCTCGGCGCCGCGCACCAAGCGCAAGATCTCATCGACCAGCCGTTTATCGAATCCGGCGGCGATGAGCTCATCGGCGCCCCAATCCTGCTCGACGTAACGCCTGAGTACCGCATCCAGCACGTCATAGACCGGGAGACTGTCGCTGTCTTTTTGATCCAGGCGTAGTTCCGCGCTCGGGGCACGCTCGATGACGCGCAAAGGGATGACTGCGCCTTGCCGATTCCGATAACGCGCCAAGGCATAGACGTCGGTCTTGAAGACGTCCTTCAGCGGGGCATAGCCGCCCGCCATGTCCCCATAGAGCGTCGTGTACCCGACCGCAAGTTCGCTTTTATTGCTGGTCACGACCACGAGACCCCGATGGGCATTGGCGATCGTCATAAGCAAGGTGCCCCGGATCCGCGCCTGGAGATTCTCCGCGGCCAAGGATCGGCCGGGGCCTTGCCAGAGTAATTCAAGGGTCGCTGCGAACTCGTCGTAGAGGGTATCGATCGGGACGACCGAAAGCGCAAGACCAAGCGCCTTTGCCTGCGCGTGCGCATCCTCGACGCTCATCGCGTGCGTATAGCGTGACGGCATCATGACAGGCCGCAGCGCCACGTGCGGCAAGGCGTCATGGCACAAGGCCAGCGTCAGTGCCGAATCGATACCGCCCGAGAGCCCCAACACCACAGTCTCGAACCCGTTACGCCCGACGTAGTCGGAAAGGCCCAGCTTCAAGGCCTCGTACAGCGCCTCCTCGCCCGATGGCCACGGCGCGCAAACCCCGCCCTGGGGGCGACCGGCAGCATCGAAATGGGCGATCAAGAGTTCTTCGACGAAACCCGCGGCGCAGGCCTGGGTCTTACCTGTCCCATCGACGACGAACGACATCCCGTCGAAGACGAGTTCGTCCTGTCCGCCCACCATGTTCACGTAGGCAAGTGCCACGCCGCCCTCGATGGCGCGGCCGGCGGCCACCTGCAGGCGGAGTCTATCCTTGTCGCGATGGTAGGGTGAGGCATTGACGTTGACGACGATCTGCGCACCCGCCGCCGCGGTGTCACCGATGGGCCCCGGCTCCCATAAATCCTCACAGATAGTGACGCCGATCTCAGTACCATTGACGGTACCTACGAGCGGCCTATTGCCGGTCGCGAAGTAGCGCCGCTCGTCGAATACGCCGTAGTTCGGCAACACCTGCTTGCGGTAGAGGCCGGCGATCACCCCATCATGAACCCACGCGACGGCGTTATACAGTCTCCCGTCTTCGGCCCAAGGGAGCCCCACCAGCATATCGATCCCCGGACAGAGCGCCGCAAGCTCCAAGGCGGTCGAGCGCGCGCGGGCCACGAAATCGCCGCGCAGCAGCAGATCCTCCGGCGGGTACCCGGTCAGCGCGAGTTCCGGAAACGCGATCAGATGCGCCTTGTGCTCATCGCGCGCCGCGCACGCGAACGCCGCCATGCGTCGCGCATTGCCGGCGATATTGCCAACCTCGCAGCGCATCTGGCAGAGCGCCAATGTCACCATTATCGCGCCAATCGCTCAGCCAGGGCCCGGCCCAGGCGCGCCGGCGAGTCGACTACCGTGACGCCAGCCGCGCGCAAAGCGGCCTTCTTCGCCTCGGCTGTGCCAAGCGCCCCTGCAATCACCGCCCCGGCGTGCCCCATGCGCCGACCCGGAGGCGCGGTCGTCCCGGCGACATAGGCGACCACGGGCTTTTTCACATGAGCGCGTATGTAATCGGCCGCGTCCTCCTCGGCCACTCCCCCAATCTCGCCCACCAGCAAGATCCCTCGGGTGGCCGGGTCAGCCTCGAAAAGCTCGAGACAATCGATGAAGCCAAGGCCGTGTACGGGATCACCGCCAATGCCGATACAAGTGGTCTGCCCGAGTCCTTCGGCCGTGGTCTGCGCCACCGCTTCGTACGTCAAGGTACCGGAACGCGACACGATGCCCACGATCCCCGCTTTATGGATGGGGCCTGGCATGATCCCGATCTTGCACTCCCCGGAGGTGATGATCCCCGGGCAATTGGGCCCGATAAGGCGCGTGGTCGCAGGGAGAAGCGCTTTCACGCGCAACATATCCGCCGCCGGGATTCCCTCCGTGATGCACACCACAAGGCCGATGCCGGCGGCCGCCGCCTCCAGAATGGCGTCGGCCGCCATGGGCGCCGGGACGTAGATCACCGAAGCGTCCGGGCGTAGAGCAACCATGGCTTCGGCCACGGTATCGAACACCGGCCGATCGAGGTGTCGCGTGCCTCCTTTGCCCGGCGTCACGCCACCTACGATGTCGGTCCCATAGTCAAGGGCCTGCTGGCAGTGAAACGTCCCCTGCTTGCCAGTGAAGCCCTGGCAGAGGACGCGGGTTTCTTTGTGGATGAGCACACTCATGCCGCTTGTGCCCGGCGCACCGCAAGCTGCGCCGCCTCCTCCAGATCCTGCGTAACGTCCCCCAGAAGACCGCCCTCGGCAAGCAGCTGGCGGCCCTCCTTCTCGCGCGTGCCAACGAGTCGCACCACGATCGGCAGCGCCCGCCCGAGGTCGGAGGCGGCTAACAAAACGCCCTCGGCGATCAAGTCGCAGCGCACGATGCCACCGAAGATATTGACGAGCACCACCTTGACGCGCGCGTCGCGGGCCAGCAAACGCAGAGCCTCCGCGACCTTTTGCGCAGTCGTACCCCCGCCTACGTCAAGAAAGTTCGCCGGGCGCCCGCCGGCCTGGGCAATGAGATCCATAGTGGCCATGGCAAGCCCCGCCCCGTTGACGAGACAACCGATATCGCCGTCGAGACTGATGTACTGGAGACCACGGCCGCGCGCCTCTTCATCCTTGGTGTCGCTTTGCCGCGGATCCCGCAGGTCTTCGAGGGCCGCCTGCCGAAACAAGGCGTTGTCGTCAATCTCGATCTTGCCGTCGCCTGCCACGAATCGACCATCTTCTCGCAACATGAGCGGATTGATCTCCACCAGGAGCGCGTCGCACTCCACGGCCAGGGCGACCAGCGCTGTTACGACGTCCCCAAAGGCCGCGACCGCGCGACCCGAAAGCCCAATCTCCCGGGCCAGACCGCGGCCCTCATAGGGCAAAAAGCCACGCAGGGTGTCTATGACCCGCGAGGCGGGCTGGACCCCTTCCTCGACGCCCATGCCACCCTGGCGTCCGGCGAGCACCACGCGCGCGCCCGCGCGCCGATCCAACACACATGCCAGATACAGCTCCGAAGCCGCCGCCACCGGCGCCTCAATCAATAGTGCATCAATCGGCAAACCAGAGGCCGTAGTCTGGCGCGTCACAAGCCGCGTCCCCAAAAGGGCTTGCGCATGCGCCGCAACCTCGCTTGCCGCCACGACCCGCACTCCGCCGGCGTGTCCGCGGGCCCCGGCGTGGATCTGCGCCTTCACCACACACTGCGGCGTGGCCAGCGTGGCGAGCGCCATCGCGACCTCCTCCACCGCCGTCACGACCACCCCCGGGGGCGTGGCAATCCCGTGGGCCGCGAACAAGGCCTTAGCCTGATATTCATGCAGACGCAACGCAAGCTCCTCCACCATCGAATTCTGTCGCTATTATGCCACAGAGTGCCGGCGCATCTTGCAGCGCCCCGGGGCCATCGCTACCATGGCCGCACGCTCAACGAGGGTACCCCGTGTTCAGCTTTCGACGCCGCGCCGCGCTTGCGGTCCTGGGCGCATTTCTCGCGGCCTGCTCGCGCCACGACACCCCCGCGACCGGGGCGCCGGTGGTCGTCGACGTCGGGTATCCGGTGGCGACCCAGGTTGCGAAGATGCGCAGCGCCGTAGGGGACATCGAGCCTGGTGCAAGCCCGGTCGTGATCGCGCCGCGCGCGGCGGTCGTGAGAGAAATCGCCGTACGGACGGGATCGGCCGTCGCGCGCGGGCAAATCGTGGCGACACTGCGCCCGACCGGGACCCGCCAGAACCCCCCAAAACCCCTCGCGATCCGCGTGCCCGTGGCCGCCACCGTGACGCGGGTCTTCGTAAGCGTGGGCGAACGGGTACGCGGCGGACAGCGGCTGTTCGCGCTTGGCGGCGCCTCGATCCGCACCGCCCGCGCCCCGTTCCCCGCCAGCCTGCAGACGATCTTGCATGAAGGCCAACGGGTGTTCGTACACAGCCCGCTGGCACCGCGCACGCCGCTCAAGGCGACCATCATCCGGCTGACACACCCCAAAAAAGGGAACGCCATCTATGCGTGGATCGATTTGCCGCCGCGCCGCGGCTTTCCCGTGGGTAGCCCCTTACGGGTCGACGTCGTGACGGCAACGCATACAAGGCTCGTGATCCCGCGCAGTGCCGTCTCCTTGCGCAGCCCCGGTGCCGTCGTATTCGTGGTGCGCAAGGGTAAGGTGCTGGAGCGGCGCATAACGACGGCCCAAACCCTGCCGCAAGGCGTGGTCGTGCGGGCGGGACTGCGCGCACAAAGCGAGATCGTGACCCATGCCCAAACTCGCTTGACCTCCGGTATGCGGGTGCATGTAGAGCGGCCGCAGGGGCCCTGAAGACGGCGACCCACCGTAGGCCCTTGGCCTGCCCCAGAATGCTATCCTAGGCGCGCATGGCGCCAGACTATCCGCTACGGGAGGTTTCGTCTGATCATGAAAAACCGTCTGACCCTCGCACTCATTCCAGTGCTGCTTGCCTGGACCGCCCCACAAGCGCCGGCCGCCGACCTGAAAACCATCTTTCTCGCGGCCCGCACCCATGACATGCGCTATCGGCAATCGGGGGCATCCTATCGCGAGGCACGTACCATAGGCCCCGAGGCGCGCGCCGCCTTTCTGCCCCATGTCTCGGCGGGGGCCAACGTAAGCTACAACGACCTCACGAGCCGAATCCTTGGGGGCTCGTCGACTTTCGTCTTCCCAAGCGGCCACTTCACGTTCAATGCCCATGGCTACGGGGTGTCCGTAAGCGAGACTCTGCTCGACATCCAGGCGCTCTATGCCTACCACGCTGCAGGTGACACCATCCGCGCCGCCCGCAGCCGCTACAAGCTCGCAAAAAGCCGTCTCGTCCTCACCGTATGCGCCAAATACTTCGGCTATCTCCTCGCGCGCGACGATCTACACCTAAGGCGCGCCGAGGCGCGTGCGCTGCGCGCTGAGTACGCCTCGGCGATGCGCAGTTTTCATCTGGGGCGCGCGCCGATCACCAACGCCGACGAGGCCCACGCGCGTTACGAGGCAGTCCGCGCCACCACCCTCGCTGCCAAAAACGCCGTGCGCCTGGCCCGCGCCCGCATCGAACGGATGACGGGCGCGCCTGTGCATAACCTTTGGTCCCTCGATCTTCACCATACGCTCCCACACCCAGACACGGGCGTACTCGTGGCCGACGAGGCACGCGCCATGCGTGACAATCTCGTCTTGCAAGCCGCGCGCGGGCAGGCTGCGGCTGCGACCGCCTACGCCCATGCCGCGTCAGCGGCCCGTTACCCCACCGTCACAGCCCAAGCCAGTTACAACTATGCCCGGGCCGACAATGGCGAGTTCGGTTTCGGGACCGTGCTGCGCGACAAGACCATAGGGCTCGACCTGAAGCTGCCGATCTATCAGGGGGGCGAACTATCGGCGAAGAGCGCGCACGCCGCAGCTACGGCCTTCCATGCGCACGTGGCCGCCTTGCGTATCCAGCGCCGTGTTCGCTTCGATGTCCGCCAGGCCTTCTTGAATGTGCGTAATGGTTATGAAGAAATCCGCGCCCTCAAGTCCGCCCGACTCGCTGCGCGCCAGGCTCTTACCTCCGAGCGCCTCGGCGTGCGCGTGGGGATACGCAACAACCTTGACGTGCTGCGCGCCGAACAGGCCTATTACCGATCCGAGCGGAATGTCGCGCGTGCGACCTATGACTATCTCCTTGGTAGACTCGAACTGAAGGCGGCGGTAAGTCATCTGACGGCTGGCGATATCGACCGGCTCAATGCGCTCCTAAAGCCGCCATCCGTATCAACCACGGCGAGCAACGGCTACCCGGCGGCGGGAGTTGGCACACGGCCGTGATAGACTCCGCGGCCATCAGCTGCTCATTTTTCAGCAGTGTGGCGGAGGTGCCGCAGGATATGTGGAACGCGTTATCAGGCCCCCAGCCCTTTCTGCGTCACGAATTTCTCCTGGCCCTCGAAGAGAGTGGATCGGTCGGCGCAGGTACGGGTTGGCGCCCTGAACCTTTGGTCGTCCGCGAGGGCACGAAGCTTGCGGCACTTGTACCGCTCTACCGCAAGTCGCACTCCTATGGCGAATACGTCTTCGATTGGGCCTGGGCGCGCGCCTACCAGGACGCCGGCCTGAGCTACTACCCCAAGCTTGTCGCCACGATTCCTTTCACGCCGATCACAGGCCCGAGGCTTCTCTGCGGCGAGACAGCGCGGCAGGCGGCCCTGACGCAAGCCGCGGCCCGAGCGTTGCGCACGCACGCGGCACGCACCGGGGCGTCATCCGTACATTGGCTTTTCACCACCACCGACGACAGTGAACATCTTGCGCAGGAGGGCTTCTCCCGACGCACCGGATTCCAATTCCATTGGCAAAATGGCGGCTGGTCGGACTTCACAGATTACTTAGCGGCCTTGTCCGCCCCCAAACGCAAGAATATCCGGCGCGAACGCCGCCAGGTGGCCTCGGCCGGCGTCCAATACACCTTCCACGAAGGAGCCGATCTCAACGAGGCCCTCTGGGATGCCTTCTACGATCTCTACCTGGCCACGATCGCGAAATATGGCGCGATACCCTACCTCACGCGCGCATTCTTCTCCCGTATCGGGGCCACAGTCCCCGGCGTCATCCTTCTCTTGGGTACCCTCGACACCAAGATCGTGGCAGGCGCGCTCTTCTTCCGCGATGCCACGACGCTGTACGGCCGCTATTGGGGGGCCTTGGCAGCCCTCCCGGGCCTGCATTTCGAGACCTGTTACTACCAGGCGATCGATTATTGTCTCGCCCATGGCCTTGATCGCTTCGAGGCCGGCGCCCAAGGGGAACACAAATTGAGCCGGGGTTTTCTGCCGACGCCGACCTACTCCATGCATTGGCTGGATCATCCGCAATTCCACAGGGCGGTGGACGACTACCTTGCGCGCGAAAACGCGGGCCTTGAGATCACCTTGAACGAATTGAACGCACACACGCCGTTTCGCAAGCCATCATGACACCGATTGCCCGAGACCTGGATCGCCCGCAGCTGCGCGCCTCCGTCTCGCCCCTGCCCCGCCGCCCTCTCGGGGCCGTGCTAGCGATGGGTGCCGCACATTCGAAGGCGTCCTGGCGTGTCGAATACCGGAGACGGGTGTGATCGCCTGGCTTACCCGCGATTCCCTGGCGTTCCCGCCGGCCGATGAAGCGCCGCCGGATGGCCCCCTTGCAGTCGGCGGGGACCTGTCGGCCGCGCGTCTGCTGCGCGCCTACCAAGCAGGGATCTTCCCCTGGTACAACGAGCCGCCGATCTTGTGGTGGTCCCCCGATCCGCGCATGGTCCTTCTGCCCCATGAACTGCGCATCAACCGCAGTCTCGCCAAAGCCATGCGCAAGCGCGCTTTCGATATTACTTTCGATACGGCGTTCCCCGCCGTGATCCGCGCCTGTGCTGCCCCACGCGCCAACGCCGACGGGACCTGGATTACGTCCGACATCACAGCCGCCTATGAAGATTTGTTCCGCCGCGGCCATGCCCACAGCGTTGAGGCCTGGCAGGACGGGGTATTGGTGGGGGGACTCTACGGCGTCACGGTGGGCGGCGCCTTCTTTGGGGAATCCATGTTCAGCACGGTAAGCTATGCATCGAAGATCGCGTTCGCACAGCTCGTCTTCCGGCTGCGCGAGAACGGTTTTTCCTTGATCGACTGCCAAGTCGCTTCGGACCATATGGCTGCGCTTGGGGCACGAAACATCTCTCGTCACACCTTCCTCCAATACCTGCGCGTCGCGGTCGATCAAGCGATCCCGGCCGGACGCTGGGAGACTGCATCGGAGACCTTGCCATGAGCGTCGCGAAGACTGCGCCGCACCTCTTTCTGTCTACAGCCCACGCCTGCAGCTACCTGCCCACCCAAACGGCGAGTACGCTCTTTATCGACCCCCGCTTCCCAGTCACCCCCGAACTTTTCGGTGACTTCAACCGCCGCGGCTTTCGCCGCAGCGGCGATCTCATCTATCGGCCGCACTGCCAAAGCTGTCAAGCCTGCGTCCCCGTGCGCATCCCGACCGAGGCCTTCGTCGCCAATCGCGCCCAGAGACGTACCTGGGACCGCAACCAGGACCTGCGTGTTTATGCGACGCCGGCGCGCTTCGATGTCGAGCACTTTTCGTTATTCCTGCGCTACCAGAACGCCCGGCACCCGGGGGGTACCATGGCCAATCCCGACGCGCCCACTTACCTGCGTTTCCTGATCGGTCGTCACTGCGACACCACATTCTACGAGTTTCGTCTCGACGGTGCGCTCGCCGCCACCGCGGTCGTCGACACGCTCTTAGATGGGCTCTCTGCGGTCTACACCTTCTACGACCCCTTGCTCTTGGAGCGCGGGCTTGGCACGTACGCCGTCCTCTGGCAGGTTGCACAAGCCCGCCGACGCGGTCTACCCTTCGTGTATCTCGGGTACTGGGTGAAAAACAGCGAGAAAATGGCCTATAAGACCCGCTTCAAGCCGCTTGAGGCCTACCGCAACGGTCGCTGGTCCGCGCTCCTCGAGCCGTAGCCGCGCGTATGCGCGCCGCAGCCTGGCACCCACGGCCCCATATACCCTCCTCTCTAGCGCGCGGCCAGACGCGCTGGGACGGTCTAAGGTCCAAAATGTCTTTACGCGCCCCCGGGCTTCGGGCATCATAAGCGCCTTCTGCGGGAGCGTGAGAGTGTCTAAGGAAGAACATATAGAAATGGAGGGTACGATTGTCGACACCCTGCCGAACACCTTGTTTCGTGTAAAGCTCGACAACGGGCATGTCGTCACGGCCCACATATCCGGCAAGATGCGCAAGAACTACATTCGCATCCTCACTGGTGACAAAGTGACGGTACAGCTTACGCCTTACGATCTCACCAAGGGTCGCATCGTCTTCCGCGCCCGCTGAAGCGTTCCGCGATGCGTTTTTTTATCGCCGCCAGCAGCGCGCCGGTAACCACATAGATATTCCATGGTTGGAGGTTGGCTCCGGACGGCGCGCGAGCGGCAGATGTGAATGTACGTTCGAGTTCATCCTTGGATACCGGTTTGTCGGCAAACCGGCGTGCTGCTCGTCGACTCAATACTGCATCGTATACATCCATAGGCGTTAATTATTTCCCTGGCTTTTCGTTGTTACGGGCGCCTGACTCGACTTTTTTCGGCCCGCGTCCGAACGCGGAACTGGGCGCGTCAAGCCTCAGTCTGTGGGAGTCTCCACGCTGTTGGTCCTGTCAGGCGCATCGCGCTGAACCCCAGTCGGGCGATATTAGGCCCGACTCCTGTTGTGACGGTACCGATTCGCGTTATCGTCCGGCAACACCCGTTCAATGACCATTGTGAGCGGCCCCCCATTATACCGGTTCAGACCGACTCCATACACACGCCGGATAGAGCCTAGTGCAGGCGCCCACCGCCGCCGGGCGACACTGAACCGCTCGGACTGGTACCGGCCCACGATAAACGGGACAATGACCCGACCCGAAAGCGTCAAGAGACTCACGCGATCCCTTCCCTTGAGGCTCATGACGCACGGTTCACGGGGTATGGCGGCGGGTATGGCGGCGGCGGGCCGGTCATGCGGGCGTTTGCTCTTGTCCCGCTTGTAGGCCTCGCCGATCCGGGCGATGCACCGCACCGCCCTCTGCGCCGAGAGATCAACCCCCGCACGCCATTCCTGGCAATAGAGTTCTCCAGAAAGTCCGGCTATGAGGAGCGCCCATCGTCCTAAATAGACTCGCTCTATTGGGTCATTGTCCGCGAAATAAAGGCTATTGATGTGTCCTGCACCAGAAACAACTGCGACGACCATGGCGATTCTCGCGATACCAGAAATGATCTGCTATCTTACCTTTGCAATATCGCGCGTATTACCTATATGAGGGACATCAAACGCGCACAGTATGTAGCAGATCCTGACCTCTATTTGTCATCTCCATTGGCACGGAAGGCCGCCCCGCAGGGTCCATTGGAAGCGACGGGTATGATGGGAGCGAAATCGGGAACGGGTGGCGCGATTAGGGTTACAAGACCGATGCTGATGCGCGTGTTGGGTGATGGCTGGCGCGTGACAGTGGCGGCGATTAGTCATCATGTT
>NZ_JBTRWP010000030.1:0-5729 GCF_054609335.1 Acidiferrobacter sp.
CTCACCGAAGACAGGAACATGATCTGATCGTCGCGCGGGCCTGCTAGCTCTCGCGCCCACTATGCCGCCTGGAATCATACTTCACGATCCGGTGGCGGGGGATCATGATGGCACCCAGACGCCGATGAGCCCGCCGCGTCCTCAATTGCGCTCGCCGACATCACAGCTCTCCGATAAACACCCAGGAGCCGCCCTATCCGCAAGCGGAACACATGACAAAGACCTCCACCGGAAGGGCTGTGCCCTTGGGACAGCCTCGGCGCTGCGCCATAGGTTTTGATTCACCCAAGGGGGCGTCATCCGGCTTGTCCGCGCAGCCGTTGCGCGCGCCGATCGCAGGGCTCGCACCGCCGCGACTCCCTTGCCTCGCGGACCCGTTTTCAGTCTAGCCTATGGACTGGCGCGTACTCGGTGCATGAAGGACAATAGCGACTCGGGCACACCCCATCGACCTCACTTACACTCAGGTGGTCTCAGTCATGCTGCTTGCCTTTTTGATCGCGCTCATCATCATCACAGTCATCGCCACCTTCCCGACTTTCTGGATACGCCTTCTCACCGAGCGTGCGACGCGCTCGCGCAAGCCTGCCGGCACCGATCCCCAGGGCCCTTCTGGCGCCTGAAGCACCGGACTTATAGACACGGGGATGAGCCCCTCGGCGCCCGCCCTCCCCTACAAGCAGGCGCCGCCGCGCATCGATAAGGCTTCCGCACGCGCCAACCGCGGCGCCACATTGCACGCCCATGCCCCTACTGGCAGATCATGCGCGGCCTATTGTCTTTCCCACCATTCCCTTTTTCATCCATGGTTCCACCAAACGGGCCCACTACCCAATAGCGTGCTCTATCCGCCGTTCGGTCGCTACCCATGAACGCGAGAGTCGCTATGCTACGCGCACCCGTCTGTCATGACTCATGGGAATCTGTATGCATCCTAAATCAACGGACCGCCTCCCCTCATCCGTAACGTCATTCACCGCGCCTCGTGCAAGGCATGCGGTTTGTACACGCTACCCCGACATAGGCCGCACACCCCCGCTCTGCCGCGCGCCCCAGCGTGTCACGCAGGACATGGGGAACGTAATCGCACCAAGGGGCCGCGGCCGCACGAAGGCGTCCTGAAACGAACACCTATCGCGCGCCTCATGCCCACGCGGCGTTTTGATCGAAAGGCCCGGGCGTACTCGCTTGCACGACACCCTCATGCGCACGGAGCGCAAGAAAAAACCGGCCCCCCGCACGCGTCCCCCGGATGCCCGCGAGCCCCTGCGCGTTCTGTTCGGGACAGGTGGCGTTAGGCGCGGACGGCGCGGGACGTGTCGCTACCGTGTCACGGACCCGCCCACAGAGCCCGTGCGGCACCCAGTCGTTAACGGCCCGGATCGTGCGCACGACCCGATCCTGCCCCTGGCAAGGCCCCGAGCAGAGCTTGCCCCTAATGCCCAAAGGCGGGGGCATGCATCAAGGTGGGGATCATCGTGCGCGTATAAAGGGTCGCGAACATCCATGCGGTCAAGCCCACCGTCATCACCACGAGCGGTATGAATAACACCAAGGCGGCAGTCATCCAGGCCTGCGTCCTCGAGAAGTCGAGGCGCAACCAGAAGTAGCCCTGCACGAGCGTGAGAGCGGCGGCACAAGCCACTACGATCATCATAAGGCGCCATGACGTCCCTTCATGATGGACAACCAACCACAGGGGGCTCGCCGTCAGCAGCAGGGAGGCGATGTAGGCGCCTAGATATTGCCCGCCTCGCGCCAACTGGACCTGCGGGTGTTGCAAGGGATCGCGCGTCTCAAGCGACATGGAGGGCCCCCACCAGGTACACGAAACTAAAGACATAGATCCAGATGAAGCCCTGGAAGAACCAGAAGAGCTTCAGGTTCAGGAGACGGTAGACAACGTTCGGTGTAAATCCTGCGCGCACCACCTGCACCATCATGACAGCGATCCATAAGAGCCCGAACACGAGGTGCGCGCCATGATAGAGGACGAGCGTATAGAAGGCCGACAGATACCCGCTGCGTTCCGGAACCATGCCCTGTAAGGCAAGTTGCGCAAAGTCGCTCCCCTCGACCAGCAAAAAACCGCCTCCCAGGAAAAAAGCGCCGCCGAGCCCGGCAAGCACGACACGCCGGTCTCCCCGCTTCAGTCCGACCATCGCCGCGCCGTAGGCGAGTATCGCAGAAAAGAGCAACACGGTGCCCCAAAAAGCCGTCACCGGATGAATCACATCCCCCGGCCCAGGGCCACCCGCCGCATTGACCCTGTGATCCAAGACGATATAGCTCGCAAAAAGGCCCGACACGATCATGGCATCGCTCAAAAGGTACAACCAAAACCCGAAGGTCCGGGTCGCGATCATGTCGTGCTCACTGTGACTTTGATCCCACAGCACCGCAGTCGCCGGATCGACAGATATTTGCTGGCTCACATCGCCTCCTTCTTCCTGATCCCTTACTCTAAGACTCCGTCAAGGCCGCGCGAGCTCGCCATCCCGTAGGTGCGAGGCCACGGCTGCAGGATATGCCACCGCCCCGCCGGCCCGCCCCTCCACGGCGCCGGCCGCAGCTGCAACGTCCCCATAGGACGCCTCGATTTCCCGGATACGCGCGCCTGGCACTATATGTCCCGGATCCTCTCGAAAAGAGCGCACGATCACGAGAATTATGATGGCGAGTAAGCCTAAGACTGCCAGCCAATACATGCGCCACACAAGCCCAAAGCCGAGCGCGAAGGCGCATGCCCCCAGCATGAGCGGCAAGGGTGTGTTGTTCGGCAGGTGGATGTCTTCATAGTGGTCGGGATACGCACTTCCCAAACCATGCTCGCGCCGCCACGCCCACTCATCCCGGACATTGATATGCGGCTGCACCGCGAAGTTGTAGAAAGGCACGGGCGAATGGGTAAGCCATTCCAGACTGCGCGACGTCCCCCAGGCATCGGGCGTCATCACCCGATTCTGGGCGCGGTCGCGGATGCTCACGACCAGCTGCTTTACCATGTAGTAGCTTGCGATCACAAAAAGAACGATACCTCCCTCCTCCGCTATCAGAAGCGGACGCCACGACGTGAAAGGGATGTAGTCGATACGCCGTGGCATACCCATGAACCCAAGGGCATACATAGACCCGAAAAGCAGCACAGTACCGGCGCTGAAAAACCAAAAGGCACGCTTGCCCGTGCGTTCGTCCAACCTGAACCCGAAGACCTTCGGAAACCAGTAGTTGATCGCGCCGAAACACGCAAATCCCACCACGTTCAACATTGTATGAAAGTGTGCGACCACGAATACGCTATTGTGCACCGTATAGTTGATGGCAGGCATTGCCAGCATCATGCCGGTGAGGCCGCCGATCAAAAGCAACACCAGCGCGGCCAGGGCCCACAGCATGGGGACATCGAATCGTACGCGTCCGCGATAGAGCGTAAAGGCCCAATTGAAGACCTTGACCCCCGTCGGGATCCCCACCAGCATGCTTGCGATGCTAAAAAAGGCGTTCACGCCGGGGCCCGCACCCATGGTGAAAAAGTGATGCAACCAGACAGACCACGAGACCCCGCCTATGGCGATGCTGGCCACCGCCATAGTGATATAGCCAAAAAGCGGCTTCTCCGAGAAGGTCGGTATGATCTCGGAGAGAATGCCAAACGCCGGCAAGACCACGTAGTAGACCTCAGGGTGACCCCATATCCAGAAAAGGTCCGTGTACAGCATGAGGTTGCCCCCAAGGCCTGGGGTGAAGAAATGGGTCCCCACGTAACGGTCAAGACTCAGGAGCGCCACCGCCGCTGTGAACACCGGGAATGAACTCAAACCCACGATGCTCGTACTGAGCGCTGTCCAGCAGAATATCGGCATCTTGGTCCACGTCATGCCGGGGGCACGCATCTTGATGATGGTGACGATGATATTGATCGAGGCGAGCGTCGTGCCTATGCTGCCGATCTGCACAGCCCAGCTCCAATAATCCACCCCCACGCCGGGGCTATAAGCGAGTTCGGTGAGCGGGCTCAAGCCCACCCAGCCGGCATGAGAGAAATCCCCCACGAAAAGCGAGATCATGACAAGTCCGGTAGCCGCGGCCGTAAGCCAAAAGGACACGGCATTCAGATAGGGGTAGGCCATGTCGCGGGCACCGATCTGCAAGGGGACGATGATGTTCATGAGCCCGACCAGGATGGGCGTGATCGCAAAGAGGATCATGATCGTGCCGTGCGCGCTGTAGATCTGCCCGAAATGATAGGGTGGGAGATAACCGTGCAGGGCGCCCATATACCCAGGCGACTGAGGGCCCACCGCCATGACCTGCTGGGTGCGCATCATGACGCCGTCTATGAAGCCCCGAAAAAGCATCACGACCCCAAGCACGCAGTACATGACACCGATCTTCTTGTGATCCACGGAGGTCAGCCAATCGCGCCACAGGGTGCCCCAGGAACGTGAATAGGTGATAGCACCGAGGACCGCTAAGGCACCCAGGCTTACAAGCACGAAGGTCCCGAACAGGATGGGATTCTGTAAGGGAATCTGTTGGGCATCGAGCCTCCCGAAAAACGGGGTCCACGGCCCAGGGTAGCTCACTAACATCGGCACTCCTTTGCCTTATGGGATCAAACGCACTTTCATGGGCTTGGTCATGTCTTCAGTCATAGCAAGCGGCGTCCGGTACACCCGGCCGGCCATGGCACGCTCTATGACGTGGTCGAACAAACCCTTCTGGACCTCCGAAAAATGGCGGATCCTTTGCGCCACGTTGATCGTCGGCTGTGCAATCTGCGCAAACCGCGCGTAGCTTAAGGGATCATGCGCGGCCCGCACGCGACGCACCCATCTCTGGAATTGCGCGCGATCAGTGACACGCACACTAAACCCCATCCAAGAGAAACCGCCGCCGCTGAAATCGTCCGAATACCCGTGATAGACCCCCATGCGACTGGCGATCAAAGCCTGCTTCGTGCGCATCCCCGGCATGATGTCGATCTCCCCCACGAGCTGGGGTATGAAGAAGTCGTTCACGACCGTGGCCGATGTGAGATCGAACTTCACCGCAGTACCAACGGGGACGACCAGCTCGTCCACTGTCGCTAGCCTCTGTCTCGGGTAGATGAACACCCACTGCCAGTCGGTAGTGACAACCTGCACACGCAAGGGGCGCCCCGCATGCGTACCCGGTGCCGCAGTATCGACCCTTGTAGGCGGCGCACGATGCGCCAAGTCCTGGTCCGCGTGCCCCCGGCGCGCAAGGGCGTGATGCAGGGCAAGCGGATCGTAGGGGTTGGTCGCAAGCACGCTTTTTACGGAGACGTACGATAAGTAGCCCACAACCAAAAGCGGCACGCCCCACACCAGGACCTCTATGACGAGCGAGGCCGTAAACGTGGGATCATAGCGGCGCGAGGTATTGCCTACTCTATAGCGCCACAAAAAGGCCGCTACGAGACCCCCGGCTACGAGCACTACGCACCCCATGACCACGGCGTCGAGGACGGTCGTGTGCCACTCAGTCCGAGCGATCGCCCCCTTGGGGTGTAGAAGCCAGTATCCCTTTTGGGCGCAACCGCTCAGAAGCGGAAGCCATGCGAACCTAAGGGCCCGCATCGCGTGCCCGTTGCGCCATGCCATAGTCATTCCCCGCTGAAATGCGCGCCCATTGTATAGGGGCTGAAACGCAGCCTCATCAGCCCTTCGCATGATGCCGCGGATATTTAAGGCCTGCCGCCGCCG
>NZ_JBTRWP010000030.1:5829-34107 GCF_054609335.1 Acidiferrobacter sp.
GCCGCCGCCGATCCCATGGCCGTACCCACACAAGGGCCGTGACCTCGCAGCACACTGGGCAGGCCACGCGCGTAGGCTTGGGCTTGCCGCGCGGCCCGGTCTGCGCATGGGGCCATTTTGGTGGGCCCGCCGGCCGATTTCCGCCACCTTCCGGTCTTGGGGATCAAGCCTCTATGCAACCGCCAGCCGCTTGACGAACAGCCGCTCCATTCGATAGTTATCGGGCTATGGTGTCACGATATCTCGTATGATCTCGCCTAGAAACGGCGTGGGAGTCGATATGCCGGAAGAATCGGTTCTTTAATGCGCGGTGCATTTGACGATGAAAGGCCGATCTCCTTTCGCCGCCTTCTGTGTTAACATAAAGTCGTTGCGCTTTAGAGGACCGGCCACGGATGGCGACAGATGACCACTACGACCTCATCGTCATAGGCAGCGGCCCAGGAGGCGCCTCGGTCGCACAGGCTGCGGCGGCGCGCGGCGTACGGGTGCTGTTACTGGAGCGCGGCGCTTATCTCAAGCGCTCACCAGAGAATTGGGATGCCAAGGCAGTCTTCGTCGATGCCCGATATCAGGCCCAAGAGACGTGGTATACAGCCGGCGGGCAGCCATTCCACCCGGGCCTTCACTATTTCGTGGGTGGAAACTCCAAGGTCTACGGTGCGGCGCTTTTTCGGCTACGCGAGCGAGACTTCGAAGAGATCGCCTATCCGGAAGGACTGTCCCCGGCATGGCCCCTGCCCTACACCACCTTCGAACCCTACTACACGCAGGCGGAGCACCTCTTCCATGTGCATGGCGCCCGCGGCGAGGATCCGACCGAGCCGCCGGCCAGCGGACCCTACCCCTACCCGGCCATCGCGCACGAACCCGAGATCGCGACCCTGGACGCAGACCTGCGACGCGCCGGCGTCCGCCCCTTCCATCTCCCTCTCGGCATCCTGCTCGACGAAAAGGACGGAGTCGCGACTCCCACGAGCCCCTGCATACGCTGCGAAGCCTTTGACGGCTTCCCCTGTCCCACGAATGGCAAGGCCGACGCTCAAGTCGTGTGTGTCGATCCGGCCCTGGCCGCCTATCCGGATCACTTGACGCTCTTGACCGACGCCTATGTGACGCGCCTTGAGACCGATGCCGCCGGGCGCGCGATCAAGAAGATCCGCGTGCGCCGCGGGGGCCGCGATGAGACCTATAGTGCCAATATCGTGGTCGTCGCCTGTGGGGCCCTGTCGAGCGCACTCTTATTGTTGCGCTCGGCCAACGACCGTCACCCGCACGGCCTTGCCAATAGTTCAGGGCAGGTCGGGCGCAACTACATGCGCCACAACCAATCGGTGCTCATGGCGCTCCTGCGTCACCCCAACCCCACGATCTTCCAAAAGACCTTGGGCATCGCCGATTACTACTTTGGCGGACCGGGCTACGATTACCCGCTCGGTCTCATCCAGCTGCTCGCCAAGACCCATCCTGCGCAGATCCAAGGGGAGGTGCTCCCTGAATGGCTCAAGTGGCTCCCGTCCGCACCCTTCGCGACACTGGCCGAGCGTACCTTGAGCTTCTGGCTCTCAAGCGAGGACTTGCCGCGGGCTGAGAATCGCATATTCTACGATGGCGAGCGGATCATGTTGGACCTGAAGGAGACCAATACGAACGGGCATCGCGCGCTGCGCCACCAACTGGAGCAGCTCCTTAAATCCCTCGATGTCCACCCCATGCTCATGGAGCGCACACTCTATCTTGGGAAGGGCATCCCCATAGCAGGGACGGCGCACCAGGCGGGCACGTTGCGTTTCGGGAAAGACCCGGCGACCTCGGTGCTCGACTGCGACTGCAAGGCGCACGACATCGACAACCTCTATGTGGCCGATGCGAGCTTCTTCCCCTCCATCGGGGCTGTGAATCCGACACTGACCATCGTCGCCAATGCGCTGCGTGTGGCTGATCGTGTCATCGAGCGATTGGCCTGATCACATGGCATCGCACACGCGCCCCATGATAGACGCCCAGAGTCTTCGACCATGACGAGTATCGCGCTCCTCGCCCGCGTGTGTCTGGTGGTCCTATTCCCCTTAAGCGGCATCGACAAAATCGTCCACTGGCGTGCGGCCATGAAGCAGGCCACCTCCGCCCCGATCGGCGGGGCGCGCTTCATGCTGATCGCGGCCATCGCAGTCGAGCTGTCGACCCCGGTCTGCATCGTTGGGGACTGGCACGCGGCGATGGCCGCGCTCATATTAGCCACATTCTGTCTCGTCACGGCCCTGTTGTTTCATCCCTTCTGGCGGTTTCCCGGGTTTTGGTCCGGCGCCAACCCGGAAGGCACGGCGCACTTCTGGGACTTCCTGAAGAACTTAGGCCTCGCAGGCGGCCTTCTGCTGGTGGTCGTGACGAGCACGGGTGCCGCGCCCCGCAGTGGGGCCCCGCACGCCGCAGCCTCTCTATCGCAAACGACTGTCACGACCGGATGGATCATGCATCACACCCCTTGAACGGAGGACTCCATGGAGACATCGGCCGCAGACGCAAGACCCGAGAAAGACAGCGCGGACGCCGAAACGCCGCCACGGATCGGCTACTGGCATATATGGACCGACGACCAGGGCGTGAGCCGGCAAAGCCGCTGTGCACTAGAGCACTTCTTTTTGAAGGGGATCGGGGGGGCGGCGGCGCAATGGAACGATGCGCAGCCCGAGGAACGCGCCTCGGTCGTCTTTACCGTGCAACCAGTCGGCTGGGTGGGGGAGTGGCATGAAAACCCGGCACCGCAGTGGATCGTCCCGCTCGCCGGACGCTGGTGGGTCGAGTCCATGGACGGGACGCGCGTGGAGATGGGGCCCGGTGAGCTCTCGCTCGGCGAAGACCAGCACTGCGTGGCGGACGCCCACGGGCGCAAGGGCCACAGGTCCGGCACCATAGGCTCCGAGCCCGCGGTCCTCATGACGGTGCGCCTATCGCACAGCGCACCGCACCGCCCCTGTCATAAGCGCTAGCCATGGAGCTCTATGACTTCGTCGACCCGAAGTTTCGGTCCTTCGTTCTGCCCAACGCCACGCTCGAAACCTTGGGGACCGGCTTTCGGTGGCTCGAGGGCCCCGTATGGTTCGGCGACCACGACTGCCTGCTCTTCAGCGACATCCCGAACGATCGCGTCATGCGCTGGTCCGCCCATGACGGCATCAGCGTCTTTCGATCGCCCTGCGGTTTTGAAAACGGTCATGCGCGGGATCGCGAGGGTCGCCTCATAAGCTGTTCGCATCACGACCGCTGCGTGCGCCGCACCGAGTGGGATGGGCGCGTCACCGTGCTGGCCTCGCATTATCGGGGGCGGCGACTCAATGCGCCCAACGACGTGGTAGTCAAAAGCGACGGCTCGATCTGGTTCTCGGATCCCCTTTATGGCATCAGCACCGATTACGAGGGTGGCAAACAGACCGCCGAGCTGGCACCTGCGGTCTACCGGCTCGATCCAGGCTGCGGACAGCTCGATATCGTCGCCTGCGACTTCGAGGGCCCGAACGGTTTATGCTTCTCGCCCGACGAACGCCTGCTCTACATCGTGGAGACCGGTCAGCAATTCGCGGCTAATCCCGCGCGTCATATTCGACGGGCCACATTGAGCACCGACGGGACGCGGCTTTCCGACGAGCAAATCTTCCACACAATAACGCCGCGCGGCGCTGACGGGATTCGTTGCGACGAGGAGGGTAACGTCTGGGCGAGCGCCGGCGACGGCGTCCACTGCCTCAGCCCCGAGGGCCAGCTGCTCGGCAAGATATACACCGGTCTTCCGATCGCGAACCTGGCCTTCGGCGGCCGCCACCGTAGCCGGCTTTTCCTATGCGCAGGGCACACTCTCTTAAGCCTCTACGTGAATCGCCGTGGGGCGCTCAGGCTATGATGAGCGATCGACCAAGGGCGTCGCGCGGACGAGTGGCGCGCATCGCCTTGAATGTCGCTGATATGGCGCGAAGCGTGGCCTTCTATACGGAGGCCCTGGGCTTCCAGGTCCTGGGGGTGGGCCAAGAGGGTGCGCGCGCGCAGACGACCCTTCTGGGCGGTCGATGCGAATCACAGACCCTATCTCTTGGGGGCGCGCGGCTTGAGCTTACGCGCTTTTTCGAGGGCTCCGCCCCCTACCCCGCGCACAGCCGCGCCAATGACCTCTGGTTTCAGCACTTCGCGATACTCTGCCAGGACATCGAGAGCCTCGCCCGCACCGTGAGGTGCCTAGGCGGCGAGCCCATCACCCAGGGTCCGCCCCAGCGCCTGCCCGCGACGAGCGGGGGCGTGACCGCCTACAAATGCCGCGACCCCGACGGCCACCCCCTGGAACTGTTGCTACCCGTAGGTGACGGCGGAAACAAGAGCGCGCAGGCCTCAAACGCCCATGGCACCGTGGCCCTGGACCACACCGCCTTGAGTGTCGCCGACACGGGCCGCGCCATCGCCTTCTATCACGACGTCTTGGCCCTCGACGTGGAGACGGACCACATCAATAGAGGCGTCGAGCAAGACCGCCTGGATGGTCTCACGGGCGTCAGGGTCCGGGTCGTGAGTCTGAGGACCGAGCCCCCGGGACCGCGGCTTGAGCTTCTGGGCTATGAAGCGCCGCGCGGCCGGACCGCCTCCTGGACCCCTCGGGACATCGCCGCCACACGTACGGTCTTCGCAGTCGCCGACCTGCACGCCCTGGAGCGCGCGCTCTATCGCGGCTACCGCGGCGCGTCCCGGCGCATCGACCACACCCTCTTGAGCCAAGACCCGAGCGGCCATTGGCTGCTCTTCGAGGGCGAGCCTTAAGCCCCGCAGGCGGCGATCTAGGAGGGCACGTCCAGCTGATTCGAACCGGGGACCGGCCCCGCGCCGCGGCCCGTATTCCCCTCGCAGGGCACGGGGGGCACCAGGGGAACGCGGGCTGCCACAAGGCTCTTGGCGTCCATCCAGCTACGCCGGAGCTCGGCTAGGGGCCGGCCGAGCTCGGCCTCGAGCGCCAGGATCTCGGGGGTATAGATGTCCTGGAGAAAGGCGGCGGCGCGGGGATCGATCAGCGGCTTAGGCGCCTCCTTCTGCATCCAGTGGCCCCATATATATTCGCCGAGGCGCCGCGGGACGATCCGCTCTCCCAAGAAGCGGCTCAGGGGATGTCCGGCGAGACGTCTCGCCCAGGGCCCCTTGGGTTCTTTGTAGTGGTTATGGGCCTCTCCGGTATCGACAGACGCCATGGGTCCCGCGGGGACTTCGAGAAAGTGCGCGATGCGCGCAAGCACCGCCTGAGCATCCTTCTTTAAATCCTCAAGCAAGAGGATCAACACCCGCTCGTGCCCGAAGAGGGCACGATAACGCCTTATCTGCTCGGTATAGAGCCCGAGCTCCACATAGAGTTGGGAGACTCCCCACCCCTTATCGGGTCGGTGCCAATCGATGTCCAGGGCCTCGAGAAACGGTCGATCGATGGCGCCTTCCGAATAGTCCATCAGATATTGCGCATAGGCGCGCTCGATCGGGTCGCGCAGGATGACGATGATGCGCGCCTGGGGCGCGACCGCGGCGATGTCGGCGGCGGCCCGCGCGGACCATAAGTAGGAGGGGCTCGCGTCACCGCGAAAACGTTTGTCCCCGGCACGGTCATAGAGGCGCAGATAACTCACCTCGTCACCCACAAAGGTGATGAGATGTTTTTGTGCCTCCGATGGTGCGGGCTTCGTAAAGAAATGCGGCTCCTTGACCTCCGGAAAAAAAATATCTGGATGCTGCCTCAGATAAGCATAGAGCGAGGTCGTGCCGCTCTTGACCGCCCCGACGATAAAAAGGTTGGGCCACTTCGCCGATGTCGTCACATCTCCCTCCTGATCCCGCGCCCGCAAACGCCTTACCCACCCGCCCGCGTGATACTACCAGCGACATGGTCCGTCTGCCCATCCGGCCCGCTAACGAAACGAGGGATCGACCGGGGCCAACCGCCGTTTACGCTCGCCATGCAGCCATACCCACAGCACGGGCAGCGAGAGGCCGATCTGACGCACGCGCCGCACAGCCGAGATTGCAAGCGCCGTGTCCGCCGAAAAACCGGCCGCGGCCCCAATCAGGATCAAGCCGCCCTCCTGCACCCCCAGCGCGCCCGGGACCATGAAGGCCGCGCTTTGTAAGGCCTGCGTCAGGGATTCGAGCAAGAGGGCGAGCCTGGGGCTGGCCGGTTCATGCAGGAGCCACAATATGACCCAGAATTCGCAGGCGCCGCCCAAGAGGCTTACGACCTGCCAAAAGGTACAACGCATAAGCGCCCCGAAGCGCCCATACAGGGCTACGAGCCTATCGTCCACGGCCTGCGCGTCGCGGGCAGTCATGCCGCTTGCGCTACTCAAGCGAGATAGCGCGCGATGCAATCGGGTAAAGGGTCGCGATCGGCACTGCAGGAGCACGAAGACGAGACCGACCGGCACAGCTAACGCAAGCCCCCACCAGAGACGCTGAATAAGCGGCGCGGTCCCCACGTAGGACAGAAGGAGGCCGATTCCAAGCAAGGTGAAGCCCATCTGCGCAAAGAGGCTCACGGTGATCTCGACTACGATGCCCGCGATCGCGATGGACGCGGGCACGCCTCGGCCCATCAAAGACCGCACCGCGGCGACCTCGCCGCCCACGTGCGCGACTGGCAACAGGGTATTGATCGCGTTACGCACGAAGGCGAGCCAGGTGAGGAGCGCAAGGGAGACAGTGGTGGGCTTAAGGAAAAGCGCGCGCCAACCCTCGGCGCTTGCCGTTATGGCCGCAAGCCGCACCGGCACAAGCCACAGCATCCCAAAACCCGCGAAGGCCACGAGACGCAGGATGCGCGCCGGGTCGTGGCGCGCAAACAAGAAGGCGGCGGCCGCAAGACCCAGCAGGCCCGCCCCCATCGGCAGAAACCGCGCCCACGCGCGCATGCCTCGCACCCCTTTCATCAAGAGCCCTCCGTGGCCATGGGCACCGCTTAGCTGTTCAAACTTCTTCCGCTCAAACGTCTCATCGCGGCGTCGCACGCATCGCGATGGCGGCCGCCGCGGCCAAGGTCTTCTGCGCCCGGGCCATATGGCGGCCCAGACGCGCCGCCGGGACCCACGTCGCCGGATCGGTGGCAAGTGCCCTCATGATAGCCATGGCCCGTGGGCGTCCCCACTCGTCGACCGCCGCGAGCAGCCGCATGGGCAGCGGCTCGTCATGGGCATCGACGACCGCGCGCAGCGCCACGAATCGCAGGCCCCGCTCGGATGCGACGCGCGCAAGTGCTGCGCTCTCCATATCGACGCCCGCGGCCCCATAGCGCCGGAAGAGATCCTCCTTACGCGCAACATCATAGACGGGTACCGTAACCGATAGCAGGACATCGACGACCCGCGCCATGGCGAGGCCCTCGGCAAGATCCGGCGGGACATCCGTGGGGTAGCATGTCCCCTGCTCATCGCACACCGTGCGCGGACAAAGCAGAGAGCCAGCCGACAGGCCCGGCGCCAATCCGCCGCAGGTCCCGAAGCTCACCAAGGTCCGCACGTCACGCGCTGCCAGATCGAGCCCCATGTCTCGGGCCCGCGCCGCACCCATACCGCACACCCCCAGCCAATGGCCGCCAGGCAAGGCAACGCCGCGCCCGCGCGGTGGGCGCCCGAAGGCGCGCGCCTCAGCCGCGAGCGCCACCACGAAACCATAGGGGGGGCCTAAGGGGCCGCCTGCTCGCGATAACACGCCAAGGCCCAGAGCGGGAAGTAACGCGCGTAGCCATGGTATTTCAGGTAGAAGACACGCGGGAAGCCGGGCGCCGTGAACTCGACATCCTCCCAGAGCCCGCCCGGCTCGCGATGTGCGAGTAGATAACGCACGCCCCGCCGCACCGACTCGCTGTCCGCTTCGCCGGCGGCAAGCAGAGCGAGCAAAGCCCACGCGGTCTGGAAAGCAGTGCTGCGCGCGCTCATGCCCGCGCTCGCCAGCTCGTGATAGCTATCGTTGCTCTCACCCCAGCCCCCATCCGCCCGCTGCACGGCATTGAGCCAACGCACCGCGGCCCGGATGGCAGGATCATCGCGGTCGATCCCGGCGGCGCGCAAGCCCACCAGCACCGACCAGGTTCCATAGATGTAATTCGTTCCCCAGCGCCCAAACCACGCCCCATGCGGCTCCTGCTCGGAGCGCAGATAGGCGATCGCGCGTTCTATCGCCGGGCGATAGCGGTCATCACTTGCGGCGCGCGCAAGCAAAGTGACGCAGCGCGCGGTGACGTCGCTCGTCGGGGGATCGAGCAGAGCCCCATGGTCGGCAAACGGGATTTCGTTCAGATAATAATGGGTATTGTCGACATCAAACGACCCGAAGCCGCCGTTGCGCGACTGCATACCCGCCACCCAATGGGCGGCGCGCTGGATCGATGCGACAAACGCTTGGTCGCGCGACTCCTCCATCGCCCAGGCCACGACACTCGTATCATCCAGATCCGGATAATGGCTATTCTCGAACTGGAAGGGCCAGCCGCCGCCGGCAAGGTTCGGGCGGCTGTCACGCCAGTCGCCCGGCGCATCGAGAAGCTGGCCGTCTCGCATCCAGCAGAGCGCGCGCCTCACAGCATCCTTCGTGCCCTCACGGTCGACCGCAAGCAAGACGAGGCACACAAGTCCCGTATCCCATATAGGCGACACGCAAGGCTGACAGTAGGCCTCGTCGTCCGCCACGAGCAGGAGTTTTTGGATTGCGATCAGGGCATCGCGTCTGTAGGGATGATCGGGTGCATAGCCGCGCGCGGCCAGAAACTCGTAAGCGTTCACCATCGCCGGAAAGATCGCGCCCAAGCCCCCGGTCCCGTTTCGCCGTTCAACGATCCAGGCCTCGGCCCGCGCCAAAGCCCGCGCCCGCAAGCGTCGGGGGATGGTCCTCTCGAGGCGCAAGCCGATACGCTCGATCTTACACAAGACGAAGTTCATGAACGAGCGGATCGGGAAATAGTCGCGCTCTTCGTCGGGCGGCCGTACGAACAGTTCGGCTATGCCTATGCCGCGCGGATTGCGTGCGCGAACCTTCAGGCTGCAGAGGCCAAGCAGCGGCACCATCACCGTCCGCGACCAATACGAGACCTTGGCGAGAGTGATAGGGAACCACCGCGGGGCCAATAGCAGCTCCACGGGCATGAATGGTATAGCGCGCCATGGGACCTGGCCGAACTGGGCCAGCGCTATGCGCGTAAAGACATTGCAGCGCGCGGCGCCGCCGTGCTCCAGGATAAGCGCGCGGGCGCGGGCCATATGCGGGGCATTGACGTCATCACCTGCGAGCTTCAGCGCATAATACGCCTTGACCGAGGCGCTCATATCGAAACGCCCGTCGTAGTACAAGGGCCACCCACCCTCCTCCATCTGCCGACGGCGGATATAGCGCGCGAGCTTCACCTCAAGGTCGGCGTCGATCTCGTCCATGAAATGCATCATGAGGATATATTCGGACGGGATCGTGCAATCAGCCTCGAGCGGCCAGCACCAATAACCTTCCGGGGCTTGCTCGGCGAGTATGCGATCACGCGCCTGCGCCAAAGCCGCGTCGAGAAAAGCGACCTGCGCGTCTTGCGCCAAAGACTCGCGCCTCTCCCGGTTCTTGGCCGAAACGCCCTGACTCTTCATGTTGCGCGATCCCTCGAGCAATGATGCCGTTCGGTCAGACGCCACGCGATGCGCGTGGCGCGCCTCCCGAAAGCGTGAACAAGACGCGCAAAAGCGCATCGTGGCCGGCCGATACGCGGCTCACCGCCACCGTCGCCTTGACGCTACGACGCGTGATCTTCACATCCTGCCCGTTGCGGAAATCCCGTCTCTTGTCGATCTTGCGCAAGGTCAGGACCGCCATACCAAGGGCCCAGAGGCAAAAGTTCCTAAGACCTGTCTCCGCACGCGGGAGTAACAGCACATAATCCAGGGCGCAACGGGCGTGCGTGCGCGCCACGTCGATGAGTTCGCCCAGCCCTTCGTGAAAGCGCGGATCGTCCGGGCCCCGCTCCAGATCCGCAAGATCGAACCCGTGGCGGGCGAATACGTCGTGCGGCAGCCAGCAGGCCCCGCGCCGCCGATCCTCCCAGATATCCTTCAGGATGTTCGTCATCTGGAGAGTCTGCCCAAATGAGACCGCAAGCGCCATAAGCCGATCTTCGTGGCGCCTTATCTGCGGCGAGTACTCGCAAAAAAGTCTAGTGAGCATCTCCCCCACGACGCCTGCCACGCAATAACAGTAGCGGTCCATATCGACCAGGGTCGGAAGGCCCGCGGGGTCTTTGCGTTCCTGAAATTCGGCCATACCGTCGGCCATAATCGCCACGCAGCGCTCGAGCGCCTGACGCTGGGCGGTAGTGAAACCGTCCCCGATCGCGATCACGCGCGCGGTCTCGCGCACCAAGAGCCGCTCGGCTTTGGGCACCGTAGGGGCCAGAACCTCGTCTAGGCTCTGCGCAAACTCGGCGGCCTCGGCACGTCGCGCCACGACCTCAGCGAAGAAATTGCAAAAGTGGCGCTTTTGGGTACTGCTCAAGCCCGGGTCGTCTTCGATGGTGTCGACGATCCGACAGAGCAGATAACCGTTGCCAACCACCTCCCGCAACGCCGCGGGAAGCTCGGGGATCGTCAAGGCGAAGGTACGCGATACGTCCCGCAACATAGCGGCCTGGAACCGCTCGTCGTCACGGCTGTCACTGTTCACCATTGGGTCTTGTACCGATACGGACATGTGCCTCTTCCTGATGCGCTATCGGCGATGCGGTCCCCTAAGCCCTGACACGCAAACTGTGCCATGGAGGCCGGCACCTTACCATAAAGTCCCTTCTTCTTGAACGTGCACGCGGGCACTAACCGCCCGTCGGGGCCGCTTGCGCGGACGAAAGGCGCCGCCACCGCCACTCTCGCCACTGCCATGAAACAAGCACGGGGAGTCCGATGGCGAGTTGACGCAGCCTGCGCGCAAGCGCGATCCCCAAGGCCGCGTCCGGCGCCACCCCGAGCAACATGGCAAGGCCCACGAATCCGCCTTCTTGCACGCCCAGCGCGCCCGGCACGACGAACGATACGCTATGGACGGCCTGAATCAGGGCCTCAAAGATAAAGACCTGCACCGCCGTGAGCGGGATATGCATCAAAGCCGCCAACACCGCGATCTCGGCGGCGCCACCCAGAAATCCGGTCAACTGCCAAAACGCGCAGCGCAGCAGAATCGCGGGCCGTTGGTAGAGGCCCGCCACGCGGCCATCGATGCCTGGGAGTAAGGGAAGGCCCTGGCCGCCCATCATCCGCAGGAGACGCCCGAGCGTGCGATCGACGAAGGCGCCGAGCCCGACACGCACCTGCACTACGACGAAGGCCGCCACCACGATCAGCGCCCCGACAAGGCCCACGCCCAGTCCTACCAGCGCACTACCCGCACCCACCCTGGGCAGCATGAGCGCGATGCCGCCGAGCGTCGTCACGACCTGCAGGACCAGCGTGACACTGGTCTCCACGATCACGCTCGCCCAAGCGCTCGCGGCGCCCACGCCCTTCAGACGCAGCAGACGGATGGCAACGAACTCGCCGCCTACGCGCGCCACGGGCAGAAAGGTGTTCACAGCGTCGCGCACCATGCCAAGCCAAGTGAGCAGCAACCAGGAAACGCCGCGTCGGGGCCCGAGCAAGACCTTCCACCCCCGCACCTCGCAGGCCACGACCAGAAAACGCAAGGGAATGAGCCATAAGAGCCCGACGCCGGCACGCATCAAAAGCTCCGCCACCGGCCGCCATCCGAGGCGCTCGAGTAGCCACCCGGTGAGTCCGAGCCCTGCGACGGCCATCACGCCCATAAGGAGGGCGCTCCACGGCCTCCCGCGTCCAGACTGGGGCGCGCCGCGTCCATCGCAATCCGAAGACCCCCTATCCAAGAGGTGCCTGCCGCAGACTTAGGATCGCCGGCAGCACCAGAAGGATGGTGATGAGTGCAGCCCCCATCGCAATGAACAGAGTCTCACCCAACACCGCCATGCCTGGATTCGAGGAAACGGCAAGGCTTCCGAACGAACACATAGTCGTCAAGGCGCTGAACACCACCGCCTCCGAAGTACTGGTGTCGAGCAAGAGCGCCGTACCCACACCGCATCGCCAACGCACGACGAGGTAGATACTAAACGCGACACTCAAACCGATGAGCAAGGGCAGCACGATGATGTTGGCGAGATTGAATGATATCCCGAGCACCCACATCACCGCGACGGCGGTCATGGCCGCCAGGATCAGCGGCGCCAGGATGGTGAGCGCGTCCGCCACACTTCTCAGAGTGAGCAGCAAGACCGCTGTGATCAGCACGAACGACAGCGCCGTAGCCTCCCGGAAAGCGTCGACCACGGCGCGCCCCCCCTGCACGAGCAGCACGGGCGGCCCCACGGCGTCGGGCGCGATACGCTCGACTGCGAGCGCGAAACGACGGATGTTGCGATTGCGGTTCAGATCAAGCGAGGAGAACACCTCGACACGGGCCTGTCCGTCGGCGCTTATAAATTGTCGTCGTAGCGACGCAGGCAAGGTCGCGAGCGTCACGCGCCGCGGATTCAAGGCCGCCTGCAGCTCGGTGAGCTGCCAGCGCAAGGTGCCGACCACACGCCGCTGCAGGGTCGCAAGCGCCGCGGGGTCACGGCTGAACCTCGCGAGATAGGGACCGAGGGTCGCCTCCAAGTCCCGCGCAGCCCGCCCAGTTGCACCCTGGCTACCGCTCGCGATGAAGCCTCTCAGGCTCTTTCTCAGACTCTTGAGCGCCGCACGTATGTGCGGGGCGCTCGGGGGATTGGTGGCGCGCGGATGGATCGAAAACGGCGGCACAAGGAGGGCCATCTGCGAGATGACGGCAAGTTTCGCGCCCTGATGGGTGGGCACAAAGCTGTCGGCGGTCAGGACACGGCCCACGGTCGGGTGTCCTGCAAGACGCGCGGCCATGCGGCGGGCGGCCGCCAGGTTCGGCTCCAAGATGTCGATCGGGTAGGGCGAGATGCGGCTATCTTTCAGCAGCGACTCGAATGTCGCTACTGCCTCGCTATGCGGATTCTGTAAGTGCATAGGGTCAAAATCGAAGCGGCTCGCCAGGATCATGGGGATGAGGCCCACGGCAATCACGACCGCGCCCACCACGATGCGGCGTGGATGGCGCGCTACGGGGATACGCGCCAAGAGTGCCCGCAGGCGCCCGCGCGGCCGGCCCTGGGGATGGCCGTTGACAAGGATAGTGAGCAAGGCCGGGGTCACGGTCAGGTTGGCAAAAAGCGCAAGGAACATGCCTGTGCCCGAGATGATGCCCAGATCGACGATGCCGGCGTAACTTGTCGGCACGAAAGAAAAGAAACTGATGGCGGCCGCCACCGCCGCCAGGCTCAAGGCGCTGCCGGCCCCGCGCGCGGTCGCGCGGATGGCCTCACCATTGTCGCCGTGCGCGCCCTCCTCCTGATAGCGGATGCAAAACTGGATCCCGAAATCGACACCGAGCCCCACGAACAACACCGCGAATGCGACCGAGATCAGATTCATAGGACCCGTCGCAAGCAAGGCGAAGGCCGCAGTCCACGTCAAACCCATAAAGAGCGTGAGAAGAATGATTGCGACATAGCGCGGCCTATGCAGACCGAGCACCAACATGACGAGCACCAGGGTGAGCGAAAGACCCGTGGCAAGACCAGCGCTCTGCGACACGGTCTTCACCTGCTCATTGTCGAGCGCGGCCGACCCCGTCACGCGCACCGTCACCCCATGCGCCGCATCAAGCCCGAGGGCGCGTGCCCCGGCTTGCACACTGCGCAAAGCCGTTCGTATGGGCGCCCCCCCTTTGTAGTCATAGCGAGGCTTGACCACGACGAAGCTGTCGCCTGCGGTCCCCCCGCCGGGCGCCGCCATGCCCATGAGGCTCCCCCATGGCATCTGCGCATAGCGTCCCTGCATCTGACCCTGTAGTGTCGTCCGCAACCCCGTCAGCACGGTGGCAAGCCCAGGGAGCGCGGCACCCGAGCCCTGGGCGCGCGCCAAGGCCGCCTCGAGCAGTCGCGTAAAGCTCGGCAAGGTCGGGTGGGCGGCCAGCGTCGCCATAAAAGGCTGTGCCTGAGACAGCCGGTCCGAGAGGCGCCAGAGAGCCTTTTGCGGCAGATAGAGCAGGCCCTCACGCGCGAAGAAGCGTCCGCCGTCCGGCTGATTCACGAAGGTGATGCCCTGCCCATGGCGGCGCAGCCAATGTGTGAGACGCGCCGCGCTCTCGCGGGCGAGCGAAGGCGAATCGCTGTGCAGAACGACGAGCAAGGTCTTGTTCAATCCGGGGAAGGCGCGATCGAAGCGTTCCTGGGCACGCTCGAAGGGCAGATCCTGCGAAAGCATCTTGCTCATATTGGTGCTTATGGCAAAGTGCGTGACGGTATAGGCGAGCGATGCCGCGCTCAACAAGGTAGCGGCCAGAAGCACGGACCAGGCATGGCGGCGGGAAAAATCGGCAAGCCCGATCAACATCCCGTAGTACAGGCGGTCGAGTCGATCGACACCGCCTGCCTGGCGCTTGTCACGCATGAACGTCCCTCTGTTCCTTAGCCGAGATCACCGAAACCTACACGTACGACACCGTCCTCTTGGAGGGCAGCGGCAACCTTGCGGCTCACCAAGGCCTCGAACTCGGCCTTCTTCCCGTAACCCAACACAAGCGCCTGCGCATCATCGTCTATCGCCGGATGACAATAGAGCTCGGTCACGCCGGACGGGAGCCTCTTTAGGAGCGCGAGCACCGAGGACTCATCCATCGCGCCTGACTGCAGCAGCCCTAGCACCGCATCGTTATGCAAGACCCCGGCCCGGTCGAGTCTCTGGCGCATAAGCCAGGTCCAAAGCCCGATCACGCTAGTCGCCTTCCAATGCTCGCGCCAAGTCCTCGGCGAGACTGCGACCAAGGGTGGTTCATAGGGCAGGCGTACGGCGCGCATCCCATAGCGACGGCCGATGCTCAAGATCAAGCCGAGGACAGTCGGATGGAGATGCATGTGCTTATGGGCATTGACGTGATCCAAAGCAAGGCCGGTCCGCGCAAAGGCCGCGAACTGCGCCTCGATCTCGTCTTCCAGTTGCCGTCGCACCTGCGGCCTGAAAAAAAACCGGAATCCGGCGCGGACCAGCCTGCCGTCGAGCCGCCCATGCGCATCGCACAAGGCCGGGATACGCTCCGGCGCCAACACCGGCCGACCATCGGCGACCACGACATGCAGACCCACGCGAAGCGCAGGGATCCTACGCGCGCGCGCCACCGCATCCGCGGCCGCCTCTTCACCCACCATCAGGCTCGCGCAGGTCAATATGCCATCGCGCGCGGCACGTTCAACCGCCTCGTTCACCGCCCACGAAAGCCCGAAATCGTCCGCCGTGACGATCAGTCGGCGTGCCGCCTGCGACACCTAGCGCTGCCTGAAGAACCGAAGGAACTCCACCCCTTCGCGCAAACGCCGCCCCATCATTTGTGGGCTCTTGATCATCTCGCCTAACATCTCGGCGACCTTCCCGGAACGGAAATAAAACTGCTTGTAAAACGCCTCCACGGAGTCGTAGATCTCGGTGTGGTTCAGGTGCGGGTAGCTCAAAGCACTCATCTGCACACCACGATCGTTAACGAGATGCTGACTGTTTTCCTCCTGCAACCAGCCGTTTTCCAGGGCCTGCTTATACAAAAAGGTCCCGGGATAAGGCGCCGCGAGCGATACCTGGATCGTATGGGGATTGATATCCTTGGCGAACCGTATGGTCTCCTCGATGGTCTCGCGGGTCTCGCCCGGCAGTCCGAGGATGAATGTGCCGTGGACTGTGATCCCAAGCTTGTGGCAGTCGCGGGAGAACTGTCGTGCGATATCGAGGCGTACGCCCTTTTTGACGTTGTTCAGGATCTTCTGGTTGCCGGATTCATAGCCCACGAGCAGCAAGCGCAGGCCATTGTCGCGCATAACCTTGAGCGTCTCGTAGCGGACATTGGCCTTGGCGTTGCACGACCAAGTCACGCCAAGCCGTCCCAGCCTGCGCGCGATCTCCTCGGCGCGCGGGGCATTATCCGTGAAGGTGTCGTCGTCGAAGAACACCTCGGCCACCTGGGGGAAGTAGCGCTGGATCAGTCTAACCTCCTCCACGACATGCTCGGCGCTGCGCACGAGATAGCGATGCCCTCCGACCGTCTGCGGCCAGAGACAGAAGGTGCAGTGCGACTTACACCCGCGCCCGGTATAGAAAGAGACGTAGGGGTGCTTCAGATACCCTATGAAGTAATCCTCGACGCGCAGATCACGCTTATACACCTCAGTGACGAAGGGCAGCTGATCCATGTCCTCGATGGGCGCACGATGCGGGGTGTGCACCACCCTGCCTTGCTCGTCGCGAAAGGTGAGCCCGTCGATCTCCCCATAGGGACGCCCCTCGGCGACTTCCTTGATCGTGAAGTCGAAGTCCTCGCGCGCCACGAAGTCAATGGCCGCAGACGCGGTGAGCGACTCGTCCGGGGCCACCGCCACCTTGGCGCCGACGAGGCCGATCTTGAGGTCGGGGTAAGCCCGCTTCAAGGCCTCGGCGACTTTGACATCATAGGCAAACGAAGGCGTACTCGTGTGCAGGACCGCGAGCTCGTAGCCCTGCGCCATCGGCAAGACGGTCTCGAGATCGAATCCCGCCGCCGGGGCGTCGATCAGCTTGCTGCCGGGCACCAGGGCGGCGGGCTGCGCAAGCCATGTCGGATACCAGAAGGAGCGTACCTCGCGTTTCGCCTGGTAGCGTGATCCGGCGCCGCCATCGAAACCCTCATAAGACGGCGGATGTAGAAAAAGGGTCTTCATCATAACCACTTACTCCCGATTCGCTTTTATGGTCCCATCGTCGCCCACGGCGAGGACCGTCGTGCGCCATCGCACCGTACGACCGGTAAGCCCGGTCACCCAAAGACCCCAGAGCAAGGCGTCTGCCAAAGGAACGAGCCCAAAGCGTCGGCGCACGCCTTGGTGCCTGCAGGCCTCAAAATGTAACACGAGCCGTAAGACCATCGCCAGAAACACAAGACCCCACATCGGGCCCTGCTCGGTGATCAAGGCCGCGGCAAGCGTGATCGGCACGCCGAAGGTGATCCCCGAGAAGAAATATCCCCAAGGGTTGATGAGGCGGATAGTGCGCAGCCATCGCAGCTGGTGAGCCGCAAGCTCAGCAAATCGCGGCTCATCGACTACTGTCTCGACCAGGTAGGACGACAACACGGTACGCAGACCGAGCGCCCGGGTGCG
The DNA here is from genome assembly GCF_054609335.1 of Acidiferrobacter sp. Lineage (NCBI taxonomy): Bacteria > Pseudomonadati > Pseudomonadota > Gammaproteobacteria > Acidiferrobacterales > Acidiferrobacteraceae > Acidiferrobacter > Acidiferrobacter sp. The sequence goes on from NZ_JBTRWP010000030.1 coordinate 23,114, forward strand.
CGCGCCGAGCTGATAGTCGTCGGCCAATTGCGAGACCAAGGCATCGAACCCCCCCACCGCGACCAAGGTGGAGCGCCGCAGGGCGATGGTCGCCCCGAACGCGAAATCCGTAGATCCGAGGGTCTTTGCCAAAAGCACCTGGGGCACGAACCAATCCTGTATAAAAAGCGCCCCAAGCCGGTCCCACACCCTCCTAAGGGGCGCCCCCCGATAGAGGCAGGTCACGATCCCGACCTTGGGGTCCTGCACCGGACCCGCCAGGCGCCGCAGATAGTCCTCGCCCACAAGGATGTCGGCATCGGCCAACACCAGGATGTCGTGGCGGACATGGCTCATGAGATTTGCGAGATTGCCAACCTTGGCGTTGCCACCATGACGCGTGGGATCGACGACGAGCGTAAGGGCCCGGTCCGGGAACTCCGCCTGGAGCCTGCGCACGACCTCGATCGCCGGATCCTCATGGTCCTGTACACCGAACACGACCTCGTAGGCCGGGTAATCTTGCTGGCAGAACGACCGCAAACATTCATAGAGACGCGGGCCTTCGCGAAACAGCGGCTTCAAGATCGAGATCGGCGGCAGGCTCGCCGCGGGCGGCTCCCGCCGCGGCCAGGATTTCCACGCGAGAATCTGCGCCGCGAGCATAAAGACGCCCACGATCGCGACGACATGGACCGCGGCCGCGAGCCACTCGGCCATCAGCTCGGGCCCGCGCCGGGGGCGTCCGTCCTGCCCAAGAACCAGGCAACGGCGTCGGCCAGCGCCTCCTGCGCGGGACGCGGCGCATAGCCAAGCTCGCGCCTGGCCTTCGCCGAATCGAAGAACATATGCTTAGAGGCCATACGCAGTTCATCTAGGGTCACAAGCGGCGTGACCGATGCGCGCAAGCGCGCATAGACCTCGGACGCCAGGGCGACCGGCCAGAGGAGGTGCCGCGACAGGCGCAGCGAGGGCGGCTTACGACCGGCCTCGCGCGCGATGATGGTCAAGATCCTCTCGAGCGTCAGGTTTTCGCCACCCAGAATGTAGCGCTCGCCCACCCGCCCCTGCGCGTAGGCGAGCAGATGCCCATGCGCCACGTCATCGACATGGACGATGTTCAAACCGGTATCGACATACGCCGGCATACGCCCGCGGGCTGCATCGCGCACCAAGCGCCCGGTCGGAGTCGGCTTGATGTCGCGCGGCCCTACGGGCGTGGAGGGGTTCACGATCACAGCCGGCAGGCCCAGATGGATCAAGCGCCGGACCTCTTCCTCAGCGCAAAACTTTGACCGCTTATAGGGGCCGATCATGTCGGCCACCGTCACAGGTGTCTCCTCGTCGGCCACGCCCCCGGGGATCGAACCCAAGGTGGCAACACTGCTTGTATAGACGACGCGCCGCACGCCCGCCGTCAAAGCCTCCTCCATAAGCGCCCGCGTCCCCTCAACATTGGCGCGGAACATGGCCTCCTGATCGGGCGCCCACAGCCTGTAGTCGGCCGCCACATGAAACAAGGCGTCGCAATCGCTCATGATCCCGCGCAAAGACGCCGGGTCCAGCAAATCACCCTCGATACGCTCGACCGGCAGTTCGGCGATATTGGCAAGCGCACTCGTCTTGCGCACGAGCACGCGGACGCCGTGTCCGTGGGCCAGTAAGGCCCGAGCCACCGCCGAACCCACGAAACCGGAGGCCCCTGTCAGTAGTGCCCTCATCGCTCCTCCAAGGGCCTATCCCGCGGGTGCAGGCGGCCTGATGGCCACCGGGGCCCGCCCCGGGACCGTGACAATCAGGCGGACCACAGGCGCAGGGTCTGCGAGCGGCGGGGGGTCGCGGGGCACCGGCGCAGGACCCGGCGGGAACATCAGCTGCTCAACTGCCTTCAGGGGGAGATGGCCACCATCCTGGAGATAGTTCCTATGCTGGAGATAGGCGTCGCGCGCGAAGACATACTGGTCGACTGCGTTCTCGCGCATATAGCGTAAGGAAGAGCTGGCATTTGCGCGCGCGTTAATGACATCGAACACCGTGAGGGGAACCGTGATCGCCGAGTTGCCCACGTAGTAGAGCACGTTGGTGAATATTCCCATGAGAAGGCTTGGGGTGTTGCGCAGCGTATCGGGGCCGACGAAGGGCAACACCAGATAGGGGCCGCGCCCCACGCCCCAGCGCCCGAGCGTCAGACCCGCATCCTCGACATGGGCCTTCAGCCCAAGCGGGGTCGCGACATCGAAAAGGCCCAAAAGACCCAGGGTGCTATTCACGACGAAACGACCGATATCGCCGGCGCCCTGTCCAATCCGCCCCTGCAGAAAATCGTTCACGATGACGTCCGGGTAAGCGACGTTGTGGAAGAAATTGGTGAGTGAGGCCCGCAGAGGTTTGGGCGTCACGGTCTTGTACATGCGCGCCACGGGGCTCATGAGCAGGCGGTCGGTATCACTATTGAAGGCGTAGAACCGCCGGTTCATGGGCCGCAAAGGGTCGGGGCCGCTGGTCGTCGCGCACCCCGCCACAAGCAAGAGACAGCCAAGACCGAAAATGCGTCCGATGATCTGTCTCGTTCGTTGACAGGGTTCATCCGCCATGAGACCGCGCTGCTGTGACCGCCCTCACGCCTACCCCTTCGGCGCGCCGTGGCTCAACTCCGTGACCTTGGCGCGTAAAATCGAAAGCAACACGGGAAACCCTTTCTTGCGAATGATGGCCGTGTACTGAGCACGCTTCAATGCGAGATCGCTCACGCCATTGGCCACGATATTGACGATCCGCCAACGCCCAGCGCTCTGAGCCACCAGGTAGTCGAGAGTCGCCTCCTTATGTCCATCGGTCGTAAGCTCAGTCTCGACCAATACATCGCCCTGCGCCACCGCCCGCGAGGCGGTCAGGCGAAAGGCCTGCCCCGAATAGCGTCGAAACTGCGCCGCATAGGTCGCGACGGTCAGCCGCGCAAATTCGGTCACGAATGCCCGGTGCTCGGCAAGCGACAGCTTGTCCCAGTAGGGACCCAGGGTCAACTCCGCAATATAGGATAGATCGTGGCTTGCGCGCACAGCCGGCATGAGCTTCCGGTACCGCCCCTCGAATCCAAGCGACTTACCCGCCTTCATGACCACAAGCAGGGTATCCTGGAATTGCCGCACCACGGACACCGCACGCCCCGTGCGCGCCGCCCATGCGGGCGCAGCTGTCATAACGACCGCGAGGAAGGCCACCGCCCACGAGGCCGCCTGCCGCTGTCTTGTCTGTTGCCGTCCCATAGCCTCTCCTTTTGCCATTGCGACCCATCTCGCCCAGCCGATCAAGCCGACCCGCGCCGATAATCGCGACCTTTCCATCGGGACCGGAGCCCGCGAGCATACCACAGCGCCGACGTGAAGGTCATAAGCAGAAAAGCCATCCCGGCGACCGGCAAGGCGAAAATCGCAAGCGGCGACTGGCCATAGAAACGCGCAGTCGGCGCATAACTTACGCCCATGAATGTGAGCGCCGCCGCGCCCAAGATCCGTGCGATCCCGTCGCCTGCGATCAGGGCGATCATCGGCGCCACGAACACCACCAGCATGACCGCCGCGCACATCGCGAGCAGGGCGTAGGAGTAGCGCAGTTGAGTAAAAGCGGTACGCGCCACCATCCGCCAGAAACCGGCAAAACCCGTGGCGCGCAACATGACCGCCGAACGGGTGAGCCCGATCCACGTCCCGCCCGCGCCGCGCGCTTTGATCAAAGCCGCCAAGGTGCAGTCGTCTATCACCGCGTCCCGCAAGGCCCCGAAGCCCCCGATACCGGCGAGGGCCTCGGTGGCGACGAGCAGGCAGCCGCCGGCGGCCGCGGCGGTCGAAGCCTCAGGCTTATTGGCCAAACGGAAGGGGTAGAGAAGCTTAAAGAAGTAGATGAAGACCGGCATCCACCAACGATCCCAGAAACCGCTCATCGCCGGGGCCGCCATGAGCGAGACGAGCGCCAGACGCTCGCGGCGGGCCTTCTCCACAAGCGTCGCCACAAGTCCCGGCGCCAAGGCGATATCGGCATCCAACAGCAACACATAGGGGCGCGTCACGGCCCTGCGCCCCTGTTCGAGGGCCCAGAGTTTACCGGTCCAGCCGGCAGGCAGCGGGGGGGCTTGGATCAGGCTCAACGACTCAATTCCTGAGCGCGAGGCGACCCCAACGGTATCGTCGCTTGAGCCGTCATCGACCACAATGACGGATACCGACGAACCCTGGTGGGCGAGCGCGGCAAGCGAGCACCCAATCACGGCCGCCTCGTTGCGCGCCGGCATCAGCACCGTGATGTCCCCCAGGTCTACGCGCGCGATCGCCGTTGGATCGGCTTCCAGCCGCTCCGCGGTACGCCACGGACGCCAGGGAACGAGCAGCAAGGCAAGCCACGCGGACGCCGCGACCGCCGCAAGGTCCGCCCACGCCATTGAGTGCGTAAGCCGCCTAGCCCGCGCTCTTCGGCGAGGCCCTGCGCACGGTCACGACCACGCCTTGGTCCTCGCGCGCGGGCTCCGGGTCGGGCGCCATGGGCCCTGTCACACGCGGGCCGCGCAGGTAGACCTTCAAGGCCTTCAGGGGATGCGCAAACGTATCATTGACCGCTGTCCCCTCGTAACCGCAATGGACCATGCAGTTGTCACACTTGGGATGACGCCCGGTTCCATAGCGCTCCCATGGCGTCGTCTCGATCAATTCGGCAAAGCTCTCGGCATAACCTTCGTCGCTCAGCAGATAGCAGGGCTTCTGCCAGCCGAACACGTTACGCGTCGGATTACTCCAAGGAGTGCACTGGTAAGTCTGGTTGCCGGCCAGGAAGTCCAGAAACAGGCTCGATTGGTTGAAGCGCCATTTGGCACCCCGCTCGCGCCCTGCCCCGAACACCTTGCGAAACAAGGTCTTGCTCTGGGCGCGCCGCAGGAACACATCCTGCCGCGGGGCGCGCTCATAGCTGTATCCGGGGGATACAGTCACACCTTCCACGCCCAGGTCACTCACGAAATCAAAGAAATCGGCCACCTCGGCGGGGTCCTCGTCTTGAAACAGGGTGCAGTTCACCGTGACGCGGAAGCCCCGGTCGCGCGCGATCTTGATCGCCTCGACGGCCTTGTCGAACACCCCCTCGCGGCACACCGATCGGTCATGGCGCTCACGCAGGCCGTCTAAGTGTATGGAGAAGGTGAGATAGGGTGATGGCGTGTAATCGTCGATCTTGCGCGGCAACAAAAGGGCGTTCGTGCAAAGATAGACGAACTTCTTGCGCGCCACGATCCCGGCGACGATCGCCGGCATATCCTTATGGATCAGGGGCTCGCCTCCCGGAATCGAGACGATAGGCGCGCCACACTCATCCACCGCCTGCAGGCACTCCTCGACGCTCAGGCGTTTATCCAGTATGTCGTCCGGATACTCGATCTTGCCGCAACCGGCGCACTCCAGATTGCAACGAAACAAGGGCTCGAGCATCAACACCAGCGGGTAGTGGTCATTGCCTCGCAACTTCTGCCCGAGGATATAGCGTCCGACGCGCCACTGTTGTCGTATGGGCACTTGCATAGCGATCTCCTACTTCTTGGACGCCCCCTTTTTTAGAGGGAGCTCCGCGCCTTTTTCAGTAAAGCCACTGGCAGGCGAAACGTGGTGGTCTCGGGCTCAGCGGCCATCTCCGTGACGTGCACGACGCCGAAATCCTCGAGCTTCTTCAGGACGCCCCGAACCAAAACTTCGGGGGTCGATGCGCCGGCTGTGATACCGACCCGCACCGACCCCTGGAACCATGCTGCATCGAGCTCGGTCGCGTCCTGAACGAGGTAGGCGCGCGTCGCGGGCTGCTCGCCCACTTCACGCAGCCGATTTGAGTTCGAGCTGTTGCGCGCACCGACAACGAGCAACACATCCACCCGCCCTGCGAGCTTACGCACCGCATTCTGCCGGTTCTGTGTGGCATAACAGATCCCACTCAGATCCGGCCCTTGGATCGCGGGGAACCGTGTCCGCAAGGCCGCAATGACATCCTTGGTATCGTCCACGCTCAGGGTCGTCTGAGTCACGTAGGCGAGCCTGGTCTCGTCCGCCACCGCAAGACGCGCGACATCATCGACGTCCGAGACGACGTAGACGGGTCCCGGGATACGTCCGCGCGTGCCCTCCACCTCGGGGTGTCCGGGGTGGCCGATAATGATCACGGCGTAATTCTGCAGGCTGTAACGCTGCGCCTGGTAATGCACTTTGGTGACCAAAGGACAGGTCGCGTCGAGCACACCAAGGCGCCGCTCGGCCGCTTCGTCGACCAAGGCCGTAGCCACGCCATGGGCGCTGAAGATAGTGGGTGCCCCCTCGGGGACCTCCGCGAGACGCTCGACGAACACCGCGCCTCGTGACTTCAGATCCTCGACAACATGTTGGTTATGAACGATTTCATGCAGCACAAATACAGGCGGACCGTAGACCTCCAGGGCCCGCTCCACGATCTCGATCGCGCGCACGACGCCGGCACAGAAACCACGCGGCTGGGCAAGCACGACGTCCATTTCGAGTCTCGATTCCATGTCCCGCAGTCTTCTCCCTATCGCATCTAAGGTCCAATGGCCGCGCAGGCCATCGTTATCCTGATACCTTAGCATGCTACTGAATGGCGAAGCCAGGGTGCATGTGCCTTAAGTCCCGGCCGCCGCCGACCGGCTTCGTGTAACCCGACTCTTCACAAGCATAAGCGCCGCCGCGGCCATGACGAGCGTTGCGAGCCAAGCGATGACAAGCGGCACGGCGGACACGACGAAACGCCCCATCACGCTACGGCGACGGGCCAGGATCATAATGAATACGAGAGGCGGTACGGCAAACAGACCATTCAAGACGGCGCTCAGGTAGAGCCCGCGCATGGAGTCTGTGGTCCCATCAATGGCCAGCAGCGCGGTGGCGTAGTGGTGCCCCGGCATGACCGTGGGTACGAGACTCACGATGGCGACCAAGAAGCCTGCGGCATAGGCTAGGCACGGACCGCCCCATAAGAGGCGCGCTTGTCTGCCATCGCCGCACGGTAAAAGCCCGGCTGCGACCAAGGGGCATGATCACCGATCGGGCCCCGTGATGCGCTCGCGCCCCCCGGAATCACGGCCTTCGTTGCATTATCGCGCCTATCGGCTACATTTTCACGAGTTGGGCGAGCTAGTATCCCACGGATACCGGCCCCAAGGGACTTCCAAACGGCCTCTAACGGCGGTCGCGCCCGCGGGGTCGGCTAGGAACCTGCGACCCCGGCCATCCGGGCCCCTAAGCGATCATCTAAGGAAGGCATATCATGGCGAGACGTGTAAGGCTTGCAATCGCGCACCTATTCGGGATCACGGGGGTGCTGGCCCCGTTGGCGGCGACCGCTGGCGCTATCCCCTATGCAATCCAACGCGCCGAGAGCGGCTTCTCGGTCGGCATAGGCTACCTAAACCAAGACTATACCGAGACCGCAGGTGGCGTGGTTCTGGACCAGGAGACCGGGAACGTACCTCTCATATCCCTCACCGCATCCTCCTTGAGCGGTAATCCCCAAGGCGGGACCTATTGGCGCGTGGAAGGGCGTTACGCGCACGGCGACACGAACTACAACGGGCACTACTTGAACGGCGCGCCCGCGCAGACGACCACCGCCAACACCATCATAGACATCAATGGGCGCGTGGGCTTCGGCTACGGCTTCTATCGGCGTATGGCTCTCATCCCCTACTTCTCGATCGGCATCCACCGCTGGCAGAGAAACGTGGGCAACGGACAGGGCGCCGGCGGCATCGAGGACTATACGAACGGCAACTTAGGGGGCGGCCTCTTGTGGGAGATGGCGGTCGCGCCGCGTGTCGTGCTCGCGATTCACGCCATGGGCGGTTTTACCTTCGGGGCCCAGATCACTAACACCGACCCGGTCTTCATCGATTCCAGCACCAACACGCTCTATTACGCACGCGAGACCGTGGCACTCGGCGACCGTGCCTACGAAAGCGGAGGGGTGCGTGCCACCTACCTCATCAATCGCGTGTGGCGGACCTTCGTGAGCGTTGACGTCATACACTTCGGCTACGGCGCCTCGGCGAGCACACCGGTATTCACCTCGAACGGCGCGGGCCAGAATGGCTATTACGAACCGAATAGCCGCACGACGCAGGTCCTGGTCCTGGCAGGCGCCGGCGCCCGTTTCTGATATCCGCCACGCGCACATGACATCACTGGGCGCGCGGTAGCTGCCGCGGCCCCCCTGCTTCACAAAGCGGGGGCCTGCGCACCACGCAGGTGGGGCCCCAAGGAAGCGCCTTGCACTCCCCCACCGCCCGCCGGTAGGCTCGAAGCTGCATGCCCAACCAAGCGATGCGGCGGCCACACGGACACGATGCTTCCATGGCCTGACGCGCACGCGCGAACCAAGCACGACTCTCTGAGGAAACACGATGCGAATAGCCCACACCATGATACGGGTCGTCGATCTCGAACGATCCCTGCGCTTTTACGAAAAGGCCCTCGGCATGCGCGTCCTGCGGCGCACAGACTATCCCGAGGGGCGCTTCACCCTGGCCTTCGTGGGCTACGGCAACGAACGGGACACAGCGGTCCTCGAGCTCACCCACAACTGGGATACGAAACACTACGATATGGGCGGTGCCTTTGGCCATGTCGCCATCGAGGTTGATGATGCCACAGGGGCCTGCGAGCGGGTGACGGCAGCCGGTGGGCGCGTGACACGACCGGCGGGTCCCATGAAGCATGGAACCACGGTGATCGCCTTCGTCGAGGACCCCGACGGTTACAAGATCGAATTCGTCGAAAGACGCGCGGCTTAATGATGATCCGCAATGGCTGCGAAACGGCCGATGCGCCGTATGATTTCCGGGTGCGCACACTCGCAGGCGCCGAACAGGACTTGAGCGCCTACCGGGGACAGGTGCTACTTATCGTCAATGTCGCAAGCCGCTGCGGGTTTACGCCCCAGTACGAAGGCCTGGAGCACCTCTACCGCCGCTACCGGGACCAGGGCCTCGTGGTCCTGGGCTTTCCGTGCAATCAGTTCGGCGCTCAAGAGCCTGGCACGGCCGCCGAAATCCAAGCCTTTTGTCAGCAGCGCTACGCCGTCACATTTCCGATGTTCGCCAAAATCGACGTCAAGGGGCCGGGCGCCGACCCCCTCTTCCGTTGGCTTACCGCGCGCGCGACCGGCCTCTTCGGTACACGCGCCATCAAATGGAATTTCACGAAATTCCTAGTCGACCGCAGTGGCCGTATCGTGCACCGCTACGCGCCGCGCGTGCACCCCGACGCCTTGGCGCGGCCCGTGGAACGTGCGCTCGCAACGCCCTAGGTAGACGCGCGCTCCAGCGCGTCTACCGCAGCCCTTCTTGCTGCGCCATGCTCGGGTAGTCGGTGTATCCCCGGGCTCCCCCTCCATAGAAGGACTGCGGATCCGGGACATTCAGCTGCGCGCCTTTGCGCAGACGTTCGGGCAGATCGGGGTTTGCAAGGAACAGCCGCCCAAACGACACGAGGTCGGCGTCGCCCGAGGCCACAACCTCCTGGGCCTTGGGCCCGTCATATTGGCCGTTGACCATGACAACTCCCTGGTAGAGCGCTCGAAAATAGCCGACCGGGATCTCGGTCCCGCCATGGCGCGTGTCGGCCTCCAGGGCCTCCATAATATGGATGTACGCAAGGCCGTAGCGCTCCAGAGCCCTCACCATCGCACCAAAGGTCGCGCGCGGGTCCGAATCGCGCATATCGTTCATGGTTCCGCTGGGCGAGAGCCGTATTCCGACCCGCCCGGGTGGCCAGACTTCGAGCACGCTCTCCACGACCTCGAGCGGGAACCGCAGACGGTTCTCGATGGAACCTCCATAGGCGTCCGTGCGCCGGTTGGAACCGTCGCGCAGAAATTGATCCAGGAGATAGCCGTTGGCGCTGTGGATCTCGACCCCATCGAAGCCCGCTGCTTGCGCGTTCTCGGCCGCGAGACGATATTGATCGCGAAGGCGCGCGAGTTCATCGGTGCGCAGGGCGCGGGGGGTGACAAAATCCTGCGGTCCTTCGTAAGTCGCGGCTTGGCCCGCGGGCTTCACCGCGCTCGGGGCGACTGGCAGCTGGCCCTCGGGCTGCATCGAGGGATGAGAGATGCGGCCTACATGCCATAATTGCAGAAACATCTGCCCGCCCTCGGCATGCACCGCATCGGTCACGCGCCGCCAACCCGCAATCTGTTCGGCGCTGTAGATGCCAGGCGTGTCCGGATAGCCCAAACCCTCGGGCGAGATCTGGGTGGCCTCACTGATGATGAGACCGGCGCAGGCACGCTGACGATAGTACTCGGCGTTCAAGTCCTGCGGCACGAAGCCCGGTCCCGCGCGATTGCGCGTAAGGGGCGCCATGACGATGCGATTATGCAGGCGCAACTCCCCGACGGTCAGCGGCGAGAACAAGGAGAGTGAGCGCCGCCGCTTTGTTGCGGCGCCGGAGCCTTGAGAAGGCCTAGTCGCATCATGATCCATCGAACCTCCTGCGAGATGAGCATACATAGGGAAACGGGAGTTCCGTTCAGGACGCCCAAAGCGAGCAAGGTCGCGCGAACTGGCCGCAGTAGCGCAGGCCCACCATAAGGCCCACAGAAACGGGCGCGGACGTCCGTCCCAGACGGCCCATAATGCGGTCTTATAGCCGCAATCCGCCAAGGGCTTTGGACGGGGGTGCCGGCCGTGGCGACCCACTCGAGCCCACTCTCGCCCCTACGCCGACTCGGCGTCGCGTGGGAGGACGTGAGCCGCCTGCAAGCGCAGAGCTGATTGCGGGTCATGGGCCGGGAGATAGACCATGGGCTCGACACGGGCGTAGGCCACTATCCGGGCGAGCGTACGCACGGCGCTACGGGGGTAAAACGTGACCCCGTCAGGCCGGCCCGCGAGCAAGGCGTCCTGGGTGTAACTGGCATCCCCGGCGAAGAAATAGCTCAAGTGGCCGGCGCGCACGATGACCGAGACGTGCCCAGAC
>NZ_JBTRWP010000031.1:0-31947 GCF_054609335.1 Acidiferrobacter sp.
CGGCGTAGTAGTAGCCCGGACACGGGCCACCGACTGGATGCGTCTAGTCGGCGTTGTCTTACTAAAGCACGGAATCAAGCACCGCAGGATGTGTGTGCGGGCTCTCTGGAGCATGCCCATGAACCGTACTATTCGGTAAGAAGCTCACCCGCTTGAGCGGGTTGAGAGTGTCACGCCGTGACTATCCACCTGACCTTTGCGCAACTCTTGCAGAAACCGGGGCTCTACGCCTTCCTCGAGATGGTGGTATTCGCGGCCTTCTACGTCCGCGCCACCATAGGCTTCGGATCCGGCCTCATCGCCGTGGCCTTCCTGTCTTTGAGTTTTCCCGTGAAGGAAGTGGTCCCCGTGGTGCTATTGCTGGACCTGCTGGGCTCGCTCTTGCTTGGGGCCTACGACTTTCACGAGATGCAGTGGCGGGAGCTGTCCTGGCTAATTCCGGGCTCGCTTGTCGGGCTTGCCATCGGAGCGGTGATCCTCGTCCACACCGATGCGCAGAGCCTGACGCTCTTCCTCGGTGTCTTCATTCTCGCCTACGTGGTCTACGCGCTCGTGGCCAAACCCGAACGTATGCCACGCATCGGCCGACCCTGGGCGCTTCCCCTGGGTGTGTTCGGTGGCATCATCGGCAGCCTCTACGGAGGCGGAGGACCGCCGCTCGTGGCCTATCTGCAGATGCGACACCTTGATAAACGCGCCTTTCGAGCCACGTTTCAGGCCATAGCGCTGGCCGATAACGTCATACGGGGCGGGCTCTACATCGTCTTTGGCCTGCTCACCTGGCCGCTTACGCTAGTCTTTGCGACCATGGCGCCTGCCGCCGCGCTCGGGCTCTATCTCGGCAATCATCTCCACATGCGTATAAGCCAACGGCTATTCCTGCGCGCTACCCTCGCGCTCCTGGCCGCAGTCGGCGTCAAATACCTTATATAGCGGTTCGATACGATGGCTGTTGGGGCGTGCGGGAGCACCCAAGCGCCCCCGCATCCCAAAAGCGCTTAGCGCATCCCCCCGAACTGATAGCTGACTCCCGCCAGGAGTTCGTCGGCATTCTGGCTCGGCCCGTAGGTGGTGCGCGGATCGACGATCAGGTCATACTCGGCGCGAAGATTGACGTTGCGCGCAAGGCGATAGCTCACGCCCGCCCCTATAAGCGGCCGCGTAGTGCTGCGTATGTTGACGCTCGGATCGCTATAAATGGTGGCGATACCCCCGCGCGCCAGGAAGTACATGCCGCGGACCTGCGTGATCGGCGTCCGGTAGAGGGCGGTCGCTGTGAACATACCGATCTTCCCCGGGTTCGCGCTCAATGCCTGATAACCGACCTCGACGCCGAGCGGAAACGAACGCGTCGACAGACCGGCATACACACCTATCGGCGAGGTACCCGTCAGCGCCCCACCAGTCAGACCCAGATCGCCACCGACCCAGAGCCGAGCAAGACTTGTAGCCGGATACACACTGAGGGCCATGAGGCCTGCCATTACCAATCGGCTTCGCATATCATCATCTCCTTTGACAGAATGGCTCTTCTTATTGCGCGCGCCACCATGGCTCGCGGGACGGGGTAGTCTAAACGCTCCGTGGATCAGCGGAAAGCGGAAACGCCGGGCCCTTCGGGGCCCACCCACAACAGGGAACGTGACCCAACCCCCGTCGTCGGCGCCTACGATAACATGCAAAGAGCCACCGGCAAGGCGACCTGCGGGATCGCGAGCCCGCTTCCCGACAAAACCCCCGAGACGGCCGACCGGTCGGCCGCCGGCCCGCGATCACGCCTACCCCAGTCGATCCTCAAGCTTCGTGAAAAACCACCGTCACGGACAAGTGACAGGCCCGCCGAGGCCGCGCACCATCACCCAGGCCCAACACGTTCAGTGCGTCGTTTGCCGCCCGCGCGCTCAAGACCCCAATGACACGCGCAGACCTCTGTCCCAGGCCCTGGTGCAGAAAACCGCGCAAGCGCCCATCGCCCGGAAAAAAGCCGCGGGGCGCGGGAAATGGACAAGGTACAAACGCTACCGTAGAATGGCTCTATGGGCGTGTCATTACGACAGTCGTTCGCCAAGCATTCCTATAAAGTCCTATAACAGGCGAACGACAGGGCACAACCGAGGCGCAGCAAACGGCGGGCTGGGGTTGGTCCGCGCGCATCGCGATAACCATCAGGGAAACACACGGAAAATAGCGCCCGATTGACGGGCCGACACGACGAATAGAGACGTTAAAACGTCTGATTCGCCGTGATGGGCTCGCTCGGGCTTCGCCGACCCTCGTACGGCCCTTGGGGCCTTCGGAAGGCGGCTTTTCGTAATAGTGGCGAACCTGATGCGTGCGTACGGCCAAGCAATTCGTCTAGCAGTGCTCACGGTGATGCTTACGCTCAGCTTCAGCGTGCGCGCGCACCCTTTGAGCGTCGCCTTCTACTACGGCGCCCATCCCCCCCACCGATCCTTGCGCGCCTTTCGTTGGGTGGTCGTCCAACCTCAGGTCCACTTTTCACCGCGCCGTTTCGATCGCGGCGATCGCCTGGCCTTTGCCTACGCCAGCGCAGGCGAGGTCAGCGCCCACAAGCACTCGTGGCTGCCACAAGGCTGCGGCCTCGGCAAGGACCCGGCCTGGGACACGATCATCGTCAACGAGGCACGGCGCACATGCCGCCAGGCCCTTTTGCGCCACGTGCTTGCCCCTTTATGGAAACGCGGATATCGCGGCTTTTTCCTCGACAACCTCGATGCCTACCGCCAGGTCACAAAGACGCCGGCGGCAAGACAGGCGCAGCAACAAGGCCTCATCCGTCTGATCCAGACCCTCAAGACCCGCCACCCGCGCGCCCACATCATCCTGAACCGAGGGTTCGCTCTTCTGCCGACGATTCACGGTCTGGTATCGGCGGTCGCGGCCGAATCCTTGTTCGACGGTTGGGACCAAGCCAGCGGACGCTATGTCTCGGTGCCGGCCGCCACGCGCCACCGCCTACTGAAAAAACTCCAAGACGCCCAGCACCTCGACCTGCCGGTGGTGGCCATCGACTACCTGCCGGTCGCCAAACGGCGTCAGGCGATCATCGATGCGCAGCGCATAAGCGCCTTAGGTGTCATTCCTTATGTCACCAACAGCCGCCTGTCTCTGCTGGGCGTAGGCCGCATCCGTGTCATGCCGCGCAAGATCCTCATGCTCTATAGCGGACCTATGGATGCGCAGCACACCTCACTCAACTGGTACGCGGCCATGCCCCTCAATTATCTGGGCTATAGCACGCGGATTCAAAACGTGGCCGCGGGCCTGCCGCAGGGCACGCTGGCGGGCCGCTATGCCGGCATCGTCACGTGGTTCGAAGACGACCATATCCCCAAGGCGGGTGCGGTCTACCGCTTCCTGCGCCGGCAGATGCGCGATGGCGTACCGGTCGCTATCCTCGGAAATTTCGGCTTCCCCGTCGATGCCGCGCACCTGCGCCCGCTGGGGCTCTCCGTAGGACGCGTCCCCAACGGCCTCATCCGCAATCACGTGGCGGCAAGCGACGCGCGGTATGTAGGCTTTGAGGCGCGTCCGGCGCCGGCCACGCCCGACGAATTCCTGCCGCTTACGCTGCGCCAAGGGCACGCCCTGCTCACTCTGCGTGCTGCGCGAGGCCCCATCGAAGACACAGTCGGACTCACCCCCTGGGGCGGCTACGCCCTTGCGCCCGATGTGGTGGCAAACCTTGGTGCCGTAGCGCGCGGCGGGCACGGGGCGCCGGCGGCTTGGGTGCTGAACCCGTTTCGGTTTTTCCGCAAGGCCCTGCGGCTGCCGGCCATGCCTGTCCCGGACACCACGACCGAGAGCGGCCGGCGCCTGCTCATGGCCCAAATCGACGGCGATGGATTCGCCAACAAGACCTGGATCTATCGCTATCGCGGGCAGTACGCGGCGCAGGTGATCCTGAGCCAGATCCTGGACAAATACCGCATCCCGACGTCAGCCTCTTTCATCGTGTCCTACTTTACGCACGACGGCTTATTCCCAAAGCAGGCGCCGCAACTCACAGCGATCGCGCGACGTATAGCTGCCCTGCCCTGGGTGGAGGTCGCTTCGCACACCTTCTCGCATCCCTTCGACTGGTCGGCCCTCGAGCACGACCCGGCGCTCATGGGGCACAAGGGCGCCATGCGCTATGGCTACGCGCTCAAGGTCCCGGGCTACACACGCTTTAGCGCCCACAAGGAAATCGTCTGGGCAAATCACTGGATCGACACGCACATTGCGCCGCCCGGTAAACACGTCTCGCTCATCCAGTGGTCCGGGGACTGTGACCCGGACGCACGGGTCTTGGCTCTGAGCTATAGCGCCCATGTCCTGAATATCAACGGCGGTGGTGCCACCGAGACTGATGCCGAACCCTTCGTCACCAAGGTGCGTGGGCTGGGGCTCTACAAGGGCCACCGTTTTCAGGTCTACGCACCCATGCAAGACGAGAACGTCTACACCCATGGTTGGAAAAGCCCTTACTACTACGGCTACATCCGCGTAATCCAGACGTTCAAACTGACCGACACCCCCAGGCGCCTCAAGCCTCTCGATATCTATTACCACTTTTATTCGGGGGCCCGCATCGCCGGTCTGCGCGCCCTACGGCGCGTGATCGTGTGGGCGCTGCACCAGAGGACGGACCCCATCTTCCCGTCCCATTTCGCGCACATCGCCGTGGATTTCGGGCAGGCGGTGGTCGCCCGCGGGGCGCATGGCTGGATCGTCCATGACGCGGGCGCGGTGCGGGAATGGCGTATCCCGGCACACCTCGGTTACCCGCGCTTGGGCGCGGACTCAGGGGTCGTGGGTTTCGATCGCCATGGGGCGGTGCGCTATATCCATGTCGTCCCCCCAAGCCCCGGACAGGCCGTGCACATCCGCTTGACGCGCATAAGGCCGCATAAACCCTATCTTCACGATGCCAACGCCACCATCACGAGCGCGTCGCGCAGAGGCGCGGATCTCGCCTTCGCCTTACGGGGCAACGCGCCCCTGTCGTTTCGACTCGGCAATACCGTGGGCTGTCGCGTGACGGACGGGCCCCAACCTCTCGTCGGGCGCCGGCACGGACCCCTTATCGACTATCACCTGGAGGCTCACCATGGCCACTTTGCGGTCGTCTGCCCCTAATATCGTGCGCGAGCGCTTCGCGCCCCCCGCCCTGATTGTCGGTCTCGCGTTTGGCATCGTCCTTGCGCTCGCACTGCTCTTCGACCCGCGGTCGTTTTTGCAGCGTATCCGGCATTCTCACGCGGCCTCGGTCGACCTCTATTTCGTGAAGGCGCTCGCGCACATAACCCGCGACCGCAGTGTCATGCTTCTGCTCGCGCGCCGCGAAGTCGAGACCGGGCACAACATCGCCGCCTTACGCCTACTGGCGTCGATGCTTGCAGCCACACCAAGCCTTGGCTTCCAAGAGCGGGTGCGCTGGCTCTACTATCGCGACCTGCTTGCCATCAACTACCGCACCCCACAAGGCAGCCCCGCGCGGGCGCGCAACGAGCATGCCCTGCGTCTGCTCATAGGCCAACTGCGCGCAGGCGCGAATGAGCGCGCACTTTACGGACTCGCCCAAGAAGCGACGCTGGTGCACGATGAGGGCGCGGCGATGAGCATCTATCAGGGTCTCGCCCATCGTAATCACGCGCACCGGTCGAAACTCTATGCGCTGGCCGCCACCGCCGCCGAAGGCCTCCATCATCCACGGGAGGCAGCACGCCTGTATTTCTTGGCGCAGACCTACGCCTCCACCCGCAAGGCGGCGACACGGAACTTTCTGGCCGCGCTACAGGTGCTGCAAAGCCACAACGAGCCGCTACTCGCGCTGCGGGAAGGCGGCCGTCATCTCGGCCTGCTCGCCGATGACCCCGCGATTCTCCGGCGCCTGATCGTGCTGGCGCGAGCCGCGGATAAACCCAAGATCGCCGCAGCATACGCGCGGCGACTGCTGCTCATGTAAGAGCCATGCCGCGCATGCCCCGACTCCTGGCCCTCTGCGCCGCCATCGCGGCGACTGCCGCCCCGTGCCCCGCCGCCCATGCCGGTGCCGTGGGGCATGGGGTACCGCGCGAACCCTATAATCACCGCGACTACGCGCTCTCCTACAAGGTTTTCCTGAACGCCGGAGAGGTGCGCAATGCCTACAAGGTGGCCCTGGTGGCGGTCAAAAACCGCCCTAAGGATCGGACCTGGCGCGCGCGGCTTGCGCAGACCGCTCTCTGGACGGGGCACAACCATGTCGCGCTGCGCGCCATGGTCTATCTCGCGCGTCACGGCGATCTCTCGTACATCAAACCCGCGTGGACGCTCGCAAGCGGCCTGTCGGCCTTCACGCGACTGACCCAACTGCTCGCGCTGCGCCTGCAACGCCACCCGAACGCGCCGGCCCTTGTGGAAAAAATGAGCAGCCTCTATCAAATTCAGGGGCATCCGCGACGGGCGATCATATGGCTCGAGGCGGCCATGCGCAAAGACCCCCACCGGGGCTATCTTTGGTCTATCATCACGCTCGAAGACAGCCTTGGGGAACGCCTACGGGAACTTGCGGCCTTGCGGGACTACGAGCGCCGCTATGGGCCCACATCCCGGGTGCTCCTCACGGAGGCCTCGCTGCTCTATCGCGGCGGACACGCCGGGCGCGCCTATCATCTGCTGAAACGGCATGCAGCCCAGATCTCGAAGCGACATTTCGCCTATTATCATACGCTGGGCGCCCTCGCCTGGGCGCGTCAGGACTTTGCCGTCGCGCGCACGGCCGCGCGCGTCCTCTATGCCCAGGGAATCGCCTCCCGCGCGGATTTGATCCATCTCGTACTCCTCGATGAAAAGAAGCACCCGCAGGCGTCTTTTCTGCTGGCCCTGGAGGGCTACCGGCGCTACCACGCGGCGCCCTTCTTTTTCACCATGCTGAACCTGGCCGAACGACTCCACTCGCCCGCCTTGCTCATAAAGGCTTTCGCCCAGACACGTCGGCGCGACAACGCGGCTTTGGTCACTCACCCTTATTACTGGACGCAATTCGCCCGCTACCAGACACTTCAGGGGCACGGCTCGGAGGCCGAGGGTATTTATCGAGAAGCCTTGCGGCGTTTTCCCGGAAATACCAACATCCTCGAATCCTATCTGTGGTTTTTCGTGGCGACTGACAAGGCTCCGCGGCTTGCTGCGACCCTGCCCTCATGGGCGCGCACAGTGGATGCAAACCGCCCTCTTTGGCTCCCTTACGCCCTTTGTCTCTTGCGTATAGACGCGCCGCGCCTTGCGCTCCCTTATCTGAAGGCCCTCTTGGCGCGCCACCCCGATGATCCGCAACTACTGCTGCCCTTCGCCGACGCGCTGGCCCGCAGCGGTCGCGGCCAAGAAGCAATCTCGGTACGGCGGCAGGCCTTCGCGGAACTCTTCCGGCCACAGGTAAGGCCGCTGCGCCACGAACGCCGGATGCGCGCCGATCTCGCTATGAGCCTTGCCACGGCACCCGTGGCCCTGTCGCTGCTCGCCGAAAGCGCGCGCCGGGCACGGTAAGGCGGGTCGAGACCTGCTCTTGGGCTATGCGCTCGCCCGTGGCGCCTACGCCCCCGCCGCCGGCGCCATCGCGCGCGATCGGGGCCACGCGCCCGCATGGGCGGCGCTTGCCACAGCGCTTGCCGAACGCAACGGCGCCCAGCTGCATGCACTCTTGGTCCACCACCGGCGTACCCTCCCGCGGGGCGCCCAGGTCGATGCGGCGAGCGCGATCGGGGAACCAGCACGGGCGATTTCCGAGGCCTTCGGGAGCTTGAACCAGAACCGCTCCGATTGGGCTCTCGCGCACCACTATCGGCGTCTATTGCTTTCCCAATCCGACCGCGTGAGCCAACGGACCCGATACCTGCAGAGCGCGGGCTTTAGCGTCATGGGGGCGGAGATCAACGTACGCCACATGGTCAATCCCAACACCGAGATCGAAGCAGGCGCGCGCGATGACCTGATCCGGCGCACGGACGCGACCCTGATCGGAACAACTCCGCCCTTCGATCGCTCTGAATACTTCCGCATCGGTCTTTTGCGCCGGTCCGGCGCATCTCAGCTGACCCTGGGGCGTCGATCGGCCGTGACACGCTTCGCCTACGCCCAGGCGAGCCTGCGCGCGAGTCTCTGGCCTCACACCAGCCAGACACTACGGCTGAACTACCACGCGCGCGCCTCCGACCTCCCCGCCTTATACCTGGGAGGCGTCAAAAACGGCTTCAGCCTGGAGAACACCGATACACTCACGGCCCGTGATAGCCTCGACGCCAAAGTCGCGTACCGAAGCTTCCGTGGCCAAGGGGGTGGCGATCTCGGCACGGGTCTTATCACATCCCTGGGCTACGACCACAAGATCTGGCGGAGCTATCCCGATATCACTGTCGACGCCGCGCTGTCGTTCGCGCACTACCGGGCCGCTCAGACCCTCCCTTCTGATCTGGTACCGCTCTTGCCCGCGGGCAGTACCGGCCTGGGCCCCTTTGCCCTGCAAAGTTATGCCCAGGCCGGAGTCGGCATCCACTTCGGGGACCGCTATCGGCGCCATTACAGTCCCGACCTGCGCCCGTTCCTCGACCTTGATGTGTTCGAGGACAGCATTACGCATGCCGGCTACGACGTGACCGTCGGGCTCGCGACGCCCGTGATCGGGCCCGACCATTTGGCGATCTATTACATGCGCAGCCAAGGCGGGATCGGTATCGAGAACCGTTTGCAGGCCGTCGGCTTGCGCTACAGCTATCACTTCAAACCGTAGGAGCAGAACATGAATGCCTTGAAATGGATCTCTTGCATCACGATGGCCACCACCTTATCGGGCTGCGCGAGCACCGCCTTGCACGCAAGTCCCGCGCCGCGCTTTGCGCACGGTGCGATAATCGCCGTCGCCCCGTTCGCCAACTATACGACCACCCCCGGCGCGGGTTCGCGGGGCGCCTCGATGACGACGAGCCTCTTGCTGGCCCACGGCCTGAAGAGCGCGCATGCCATGACGATGCACCAGAAAGATCGCCTGCCCCTGGGTCGCGCGCCCCGACCGGCTGCCTGGCTCGCGGAGGCGCGCGCCATGGGCGCCCGCTACGTCGTAGAGGGCGCGGTCCAGGAATGGCGCTATACCATAGGCCTGGATGGACAGCCAGCGGTGGCCGTCACCGTGGACCTGATCAGCGCCAAGAGCGGCCGCGTTCTCTGGACGGCCACCGGCAGCCGCAGCGGCTCGCCCCGCGAGAGCGTGGGGGTGCTCGCCGAGGACACCCTGAACGCCATAGTGCGCAGGTTGCTTTCGTGAGTTTGCGCCACCGCCTAGCACCCTCCCTCCGGGCCCGCGCCTGGGGCGAGGCGGTCGCGATACCGGTAATTGCCATCGGGGTGGCGTTCGCGGTCAGACCAGGTGACCCCTTTCTTCTGAATGCGAGCTTCCCTTGGCTATGGTTCGCCCCGGTCCTGGTGGCCTTGCGTTATGGGCTAGCACCCGCGGTCTTGTCGCTCGGGATTCTCATCCTGTCATTCGTAGCGGCACGCGTGGGACTACCGGAACTCCATCTGCGCGGCCTCCCGCAAGGACAATTCCTGGGTGGGGTCGTGCTCACACTCTTGGCGGGTGAATACGGCTCTACATGGATCCTGCGGCTACGGCGGGCGGAACAAATGGGCCAGTATGCCACGCAGCAGCTGGAGAGCCTGACACGCACGCTGCATGCGACACGCATCTCGCACGACAGGCTCGAACAAACCATCATCGGCAAGCCCGTTACCTTGCGCGATTCGCTCCTCGATCTGCGGCGCGCCCTAGCGACCGACGGTGGAGCGCTCACCGAAGGACTCGCCGCGCGCCTCCTGCATTTGACCGCCTACCATGGCGGCTTCGAACAGGCGGCGCTGTACGCGATCTCCGAGGGTGTCATCGATGAACCGCCGCGCGCCTCAATCGGCGCCCCATTCGCCTTGGATCGCACCGATATCCTCGTAACGCGCTGCCTCGAAAAGCAACGCACGGCTTATTGGGCCGCAAACTCGCTCAAAGACGGGGCGCACAGCGCCTACCTGGTGACCGCCCCCATTTCGGCCTCCGACGGCACTATGCTCGGCCTGCTCGTCGTCGCGTCCATGCCCTTCTTGTTCCTAAACGACGAGAATCTCCTGACGGTGAGCGTTCTGCTCGCCTACTTCGCCGACGACGCTTATGCCGCACGCGTGGCGCAGGAGGCGCTTGTCACGTTGCCGCACTGTCCACCCCGCTTCGCCGCTGAGACGGTGAAGCTCGCACGCGCCGCGCGCGAGCTGGGCCTCGAAAGCAGTCTCGTGACCATCACCATCGCCAAGGGGACGCTGCGCGACCAGATACTCGACAATCTCACGACGCTCGCACGCGGCCTCGACGACAACTGGCGTATCCGCGAACCGGGCGCGTACCGACTCGTCACCCTCATTCCTTTTGGCAACCGTTCCGTGGCCGAAGGCTATATCGAGCGCGTGAGCGCCTACCTGGAGGAACGCTTCAACATCAAGCCCGGGCCCACGACCTTTTCCGTGACCCTCCGGGAATTCGGCAGCAAGGATGCGCTCACCCTTTTGAGCGCGGCCGCGGGGGTGCGTCATGACCCCTGATATCGCATCCTACGTCCTCTCCCACGCCTCGCGCGCTGGCGTCGGACGCCCGTTCGACGACCTGCCGACACGGCTTCTCTTTCTGTATATCGTGATCGCAAACGGCGTTCTGGCCTTAGGCCTGGCGCGCCCTATGGCGCACCTATTGCCCCCGTCTTACCGCGAACACCAGGCCTCCTGGCTCTTGGCCGTGATCATTGCCGCCATTCCAGGCCTCGGGCTTCTGATTGCGCTATTCATCGCGGCCGGCATTACCCGACTTGCAAGCCATTCCTCTTTACCAGAACCGCAGACCCTGGGGCTGCCGGCCTTCGGCGCCGAGATGCGGGGACGACAACGCCACATGGGGGCCGGGGGCGCGTGGGCGATCCTGCGTGCCAAGGATGCCGGGGTGGCGCGCGGGGTGCGCGCCTTGCTCTCGCTCGACCCGCGCCTCTCGCGCCAGACGTCCCCGCTCGTGCGCAGCGCCCTGCGCCACCCGGAGGAAGATCTGCGGCTTCTCGCCTACGGACTCCTCGACCGGCGCGAGGGCAACCTGTCGGAGGCGATCAGCGAGGCCTTGACGCGCAGACAATCGCCCGGGCCTCAGGACGACGAGGGCCTCCTCGAAAAACGCCTGGCCTTTCTCTACTGGGAGCTTCTCTATCAAGACCTTTCCCGGGACCACCTCCGCCAGCACGCCATTCGCCGCGCGCAGACGCACGCCCTGGCCGCTTTGAAGCGCCGCCCCAATGACCCCACGCTCCACGTCCTCATGGGGCGCATCGCCATGCTCGAGGGGCATTATCTGGCGGCCCGTACGCACTGCGAACGCGCCCTGGACCTGAACGCGGCCCCCGGACAGATCCTGCCCTACCTCGCCGAAACACGCTTTCGTCTCGGAGATTTCGCCGCCCTCAAATTGCTCGCGCGGGACTATCCGTCGCTTTGCGATGTGCCCACGATCGGGCCTGTGGTCCGCTTCTGGAACGCCACGCCATGACCTCCCCATTCCCCAAGGCCAACTCCGCCGATATCGCCCTATTGCTCGAGGGCACGTTCCCTTTTGTGAGCGGGGGCGTATCTTCATGGGTTAATCAGATGATCCGCGGTATGCCGGAATACCGCTTCGCGGTGGTGTTTCTTGGCAGCCGCCCCGAGGACTACGGCGAGGCGCGCTACGCGCTCCCCGAGAACCTCGTGCACCTCGAGACGCATTACCTCTTCGCCCCGGAGGAGATGCCTCCGCCCGAGACCCCACGGCGTCTCAAAGGCACGACCGCCTGCCTGCGGGACCTCCATGCCAAGTTGCGTGAAAAAGGACCACAATCCCTACCGGAGGCCTTGCGCAACCTCGCGTTCTACGCCGAACGAGGCGGCACTATCCCGCTCAAGGAGTTCCTGTATGGCGAGGACAGCTGGGCCCATATCACCGCGACATATGAGGAACGCTGCACCGACCCCTCCTTCGTCGATTACTTCTGGACGGTGCGCAATATGCACCTCCCCATCTGGCGGCTCGCCGACATTGCCCGCAGCCTGATACCAGCGCGCGTCTACCACACAGTGTCCACGGGTTACGCGGGCTTCCTGGGGGCGCTCTTGCACTGGCATACAGGACGTCGGCTGATCTTGAGCGAACACGGCATCTACACAAAGGAGCGGCGCATCGACCTCCTGAATGCCGCCTGGGTCGCGGATCGGCGCAGCCGCCTGGAACGCGATCCGAGCGAGATCAGTTATTTGCGGGAACTTTGGATCGCCTTTTTCGAATCGCTCGGGCGCATCTGCTACGAGGCCTCGGAGACTATCATCGCCCTCTACCCGGAGGCGCAGGCCCGCCAGATCGCCGATGGCGCGGACCCACGTCGCAGCCTCATCATTCCAAACGGTGTGCCCGTCGCTCCGTTCAAAGCCGTGCGCACGCCCCGCCCCGACACCTCATTTGCCGCGCCGGTCTTGTGTCTACTCGGCCGCGTCACGCCGATCAAGGATATCAAGACCTTCATACGCGCCATGAGCGCCGTGATCGAGGCGATCCCGGGGGCGCAAGGGTGGATCGTGGGTCCCGAGGAAGAGGACCCGGCGTACGCGGTCGAATGCCACAATCTCGTAGACACCCTCGACCTCACCACGCATGTCCACTTCAAGGGGTTCCATCGGGTAACCGACATCCTGCCGCAGGTTCACCTGCTGGTCCTAAGCTCCATCAGCGAAGGCCTGCCGCTCGTGGTGCTCGAGGGCTTCGCCGCCGGCGTCCCGGCAGTGTGCACCGACGTCGGCGCCTGTCGCCAACTGGTTCTTGGCGGGGAAGGCGACACCCTGGGGCCCGCCGGCGACGTCACGGGCATCGCCGATCCGCAGGCGTTGGCGCACGCTGCCATCGCCCTGCTCCAGGACCCGGCCCGATGGCGCGCGGCGCAGGCCGCCGCCATAGCCCGCGTCGAGAACCATTACGCCGATACGCTCGTATTCGAGCGCTACCGGGCACTATACGCACAGACCCACGATGACCCATAGGCGGCATCGGGGACGATTTCCTGGGGCGCGCACCCGTCGCCCCCTTGACACGAAGAGGCGCAGGTTATGGCAGGCATAGGCTTCGAGCTCCGCAAGCTCATGCGGCACAACGATTACCTGGGTGTCGTGCGCGCCTACTCCTACGCCGGCATCATAGGTGCAGGCCCGTGGGTGATCTCCATCCTTGGGGTCATCCTGCTTGGATTCCTTAGCATGCACCACGTCTTCCCACCCCGCCTCATAAGCGAGTTTCAGACGTCGGTCACCTACCTGATCGCCGTAAGTCTGATATTCGGGGGACTCTGGCAGCTCGCCTTCACGCGCTACGTCGCCGACCGGGTGTTCGCGCGCGAACACGACCGCGTGCTCCCCAATCTGAACGGGCTTTTGATCGTCGCCATGGGCAGCGCGCTCGTGGTGGCGGTGGCGATCGGTTTCTTCCTGTTCACGGGTACCGGCCTCGTCTATCGGCTGCTGATGATAGCGCTCTTTTCGCTCCTGACCGGCGTGTGGGTGGTAGCGGTCATGTTGACCGGGCTCAAGCACTATCACGCCATCCTCGCGAGTTTCGCCGCCGCCTACGCGACGGCGCTCGGCGTCGGGCTGCTGCTACGCCCCTACGGGCTCGTCGGACTGCTATTCGCCTTCCTGTTGGGGCAGAGCCTGTTGTTCGCGGGCCTCCTCGCCGCCGTCTACCGCGACTACCCCTCTCCGGACTTCCTCGCCTTCGACTTTCTGAAGCGCGGACGCATGTATCCCTCGCTACTCGCCTGCGGCCTCTTGTACAACGCCGCCATCTGGGCCGACAAGGCCGTGTTCTGGTTCACGCCCACCACAAGCCAACACGTGATAGGCCCCCTGCGGGCATCGGCTGTATATGACCTCCCCATCTTCCTGGCCTATCTCTCCATCATCCCCGGCATGGCCGTGTTTCTCATGCGCGTCGAGACCGATTTCGTCGAGTATTACGACCGCTTCTACGAAGGCGTCCGCGAAGGCGGGAGCCTTTCCTATATACGCAATATGCGCAACGGCATGGTGACGAGTGCCAAGGGCGGCATCTTCGACATCATCAAGGTCCAGTCACTCACCACAATTCTTGCCTTCGTGATCGGACCTTCGGTCTTGCGGTCTCTTGGGATTTCGCTCCTCTATGTCCCGCTCTTCAAGATCGATGTGGTCGGCGCGGGGCTTCAGGTGGCGCTCATGGGCATCCTCAACATTTTCTTCTATCTCGATCGCCGATCGCGCGCGGTGGGGCTGGCTGCGATCTTCCTTGCCCTGAACCTCGGGCTCTCGCTGGCGAGCACCTACCTCGGGCTTTACTACTATGGTTATGGTTTCTCAGTCTCGTTGCTGATAACGGTCCTCGTAGGACTGGCGTGGCTCGATCGCGACATGGAGGCGGTCGAATATCAGACCTTCATGCTGCAACCATGGTCCCGCTAGCCGCCTTCGAAGCCGCAGCGGCCTGACCGCCATAAACGACTTCGGATCCCGCCGCTCGCACTTTGATCGCCGCCGAAATCTGTCTCCGGAGTCCCTAAAACTCGACCGCTCGCTCATCGAACAAGGCATCGAGAAGCGACGCGTGCGCAAGCTCCTCCCGCACTTGGTCGCGCTCTTGCATAAGATCGGGCGCTGGTCGTCATGGAGGGCACGGAGACCAAGAACCAGGGGTTGATCGCCCTCGATCGTGGCGTCGATCCCATGCAAGGTTTCCCTGAGGGCGGCCACACCGGGCCCCAACCAAAGGGAAGTCACACAGGCAGTGTAGGTGGACTTTCGTTTAAATGTCCTGTAGTGCTTTATCGCGCTGACTGACGGCCAGAACGGTCGCATAAACCGTCTGGTTGTCGGCCAAAATGGTCTGAGGCTCGGTACGCCGCGCGCGACCGGTGTGGGTTACCTAGCGGCCGTAGGGTATGGGCGGATCTGGAGGGCGGATGAATGCAAAAAAGGGGAGTGCCGATGGGTCGGCAAGATAGAGACAATACATAGTATGAGCTGTTGATGCGATTTACATCTCGTACTATGTAAATTTAATATACAGACTAAGAGCTGTTAATGCGATTTAAGGTCTATAATGTATATTGTCGTGGGACTTCCGAACGGGGGGCAAAAGTGATTTATCCCATCAAGACTCTCAGCCAGATCCCTCTGGTCCTCAAGGGCTTTCGCAAGGGAAAAGGGCTGACTCAAGCAGCCATGGCCGAAAGGCTGGGAATCACTCAGCAAAGTTATGCCTACTTTGAAGCCCATCTGGCGACAGCGACACTTGAGAGGCTTTTCATGGTGCTGCGCATGCTGGATGTTGAAATTTTGCTGGATCCAACTTCTCCCGCTACCAGCAAGGGTGCCGCGCCTTCCGTCAAGGTCACCAATAAATGCCCCTCTAGGGTCAAGGCTACCGGCCAGAAGCCCCGCAAGACACTCCGTGCTTTGACCATCAGGCGGGTAAATTCGACAGCCGTTGTCAAAGCGGGCCGTATGGCTCGCCCAAAAAGAAAGAAAGAAAGCTGGTAACCATGGGTCGCAGCGCACGGACAACAAGGCTGAATATCTGGATGAACGGCATTCCTGTTGGCTGCTGGGACACAACTCGACAAGGCGAACGCCTTGCTTACTTTGACGAATGGCTCACGGACGAGCAGTCTCGCCCCTTGTCCTTATCGCTCCCCTTTTTGCCGGGTAATGCACCCTACCAAGGGCAGGTCGTTACTGATTATTTCGACAACCTTCTGCCCGACAGCGATACCATTCGCCGTCGTCTGGCGCGACGCCACCAAGCAGGAGGCACTGATGCCTTTCAACTGCTGGCAAAACTGGGCCGAGACTGCGTTGGTGCCATACAACTCCTTCTCGAAGATGAGGCGCCGTCGGATATATATGAAATCAACGGCGAGGCGTTGAATATCGCAGGGGTCGCTCAACGACTACGCAACACCACATCGGATCAAGCTTTGGGGCAACATGATCACGATGAGGATCTGAGGCTGTCCATCGCGGGGGCGCAGGAGAAAACTGCCCTATTGCGCCTTGAGGGCCAATGGCTTCGGCCTCATGGGAGTACCCCGACAACGCACATCCTCAAATTGCCATTGGGCTTGGTCGGCCACATGCATGCCGACATGCGCACCTCGGTGGAGAACGAGTGGTTGTGCTCTAAAATCATGGCGGCCTACCAAATTCCCATCGCGCGGTGCGAAATCGCGCATTTCGAAGACCAGAAAGCCCTCGTCGTCGAACGATTCGACCGCACCCCATCAAGCGATGGAAGTTGGATCATCCGTCTTCCCCAGGAAGACGTGTGTCAGGCAACGGGCACATCGCCGCTGCGTAAATATCAGTCAGACGGCGGCCCAGGTATTTCTCACATCATGAACTTGCTTCTCGGGTCGGACTATGCCGAACAGGACCGGCATAACTTCTTCAAAACCCAAATCATTTTCTGGGTACTGGCGGCCACCGATGGTCACGCGAAGAACTTCAGTATCGCCCATCTCTCCGGTGGTCGCTACCGCGCCACGCCGATCTACGACGTGCTTTCTGCCCATCCCGTGACAGGGAAAGGAGAAAATCAGATTTCCCCGCATAAGGCCAGACTTGCCATGGCTGTGCGGGGCAGTACCAATTATTACCTAATTGATAAAATTCAGCGACGGCACTGGATTGCGCAAGCGCAGAAAGTCGGGCTCGGGGCTGCGGCGGCAGAGCAATTGATCGAAGAAGTTATTGGGTCCACGGCATCCGTGATCGGTGAAGTGCGCAAATTGTTGCCGGAGGACTTTCCCATGGATATGGCAGAAGCCGTATTGAGCGGAATGAGAAGACAGGCTGCCAAGTTGGCCTCCACTCGTTGACGTTACTAGCAAAGACGCTTTGATCTGGAAGCGCCGTAAACACCGCGGCCTTCAGGCCGGGGACATAAGGCGCGCAGTTGACTCTTTACAAACGACACAGCGCGCCCTGTAACGGCAAACTATAGTGCCTTGCTCCCACAAATACAGAGCCTACCCGGCGATTAAAGAGGCAGAATTGCTTGCCAAGACGTTTGGGTGCGCTCGGTTTGTGTGGAACCAGATCTTAAACTGGCACAACCGGGGCGCGTGCAACGAACAAGGCCTTATTTTTCGCTCGCCGACGCGCCCCCTTTGCGTCACACCATCCTGTGCTTACGAGATCGGGGGCGCAACGCGGGTCTTCTGTTGCGGCCTTCGTGCGACCCCGGATTTCAGGATGCCCGATAACCCTCCGGATTGCGCTCTTGCCAGCGCCACGCATCGGCGCACATCCGATCGAGATCATAGGCCGCCCGCCACCCGAGCAGCCGATGGGCAGCCTCTGGATCCGCGTAACACTGCGCGATGTCGCCAGGCCTGCGCGCCTCGATACTGTAGGGGATCGGCCGCCCACACGCGCGCCCGAAGGCTGCCACCATTTCCAGCACCGAGTAGCCGCGGCCGGTCCCAAAGTTCACAGTCAGCATGCCCTCATGGGCCGCAAGGTAATGCAGCGCCGCCACATGCCCCTCTGCCAGATCGACGACATGGATATAGTCGCGCACGCCGGTGCCGTCCGGCGTGTCATAGTCGGCGCCAAATATCCGCAAAAGCGGCCGTCGGCCGACAGCGACCTGACAGATATAGGGCATGAGATTATTGGGGACGTCCTGCGGGTCCTCTCCCATGAGACCGCTTTCATGGGCGCCGACGGGATTGAAGTAGCGTAGCCGGGCGATCCGCCAATGCGCATCGGCGGCGACCATATCCGCTAACACGTCCTCGATCATGATCTTGGAGCGTCCGTAGGCGTTGGTGGCTGCGCGCGGGAAGTCTTCGCGTATGGGGACCTTCGCCGGGTTCCCGTAAACGGTCGCCGAGGAGGAGAACACAAAAGTCTTCACGCCGGCCTTCTGCATGGCCCGCAGGAGCGTCACCGTTCCCTGGACATTGTTTTCGTAGTAGAGAAGCGGCTTCTCGACCGACTCCCCCACCGCCTTAAGACCCGCGAAATGGACCACGCCGTCGAAGGACTGGTCGCCCAAGAGACGGTCCAGGGCCGTGGCGTCACGCACGTCGCCTTGCACGAAGGCGGGCCGGGTGCCCGCGATCATGGCCATGCGGTCCACGACCGCGGCGCGGCTGTTTGATAGATTGTCCCAAAGGACCACGTCATGGCCCGCCTCCATGAGGCAGAGCGCGGTATGCGAACCGATATACCCGGTGCCGCCCGTGACCAATATCTTCATGCCTCCCCCTTACCTCAAAGCCCCGATCTCGCAGTGCCGCTCAAAGCGCGCTAAGGTACACGAGGGCGATCCGCGCCGCCACGGCGCAGAGCGCCCCTCTAACGCTAGGCCGCCCGCCCGGACACCAAGGGCCCGGCCAGGGGCCCGATGCGCGGGAGCCCGCCCAAGGCTTAGGCTCCGGGCGAGGGTGTGGGCACGCCGCCCGCCCCCGCCTTCAGGGGCTGGCCCGCGCGCGGCCGTTGGCGAGGTACACTCGGGCTTCACGGGCGATGGCGTGGCCAGGCCCGTATTCTAAGGATAGAGAGAAGACGCCGCTCGGCGGGAGGGATGATATGCGCCAAAGCCTTGCGCCTGCACGGGCCGTCCGTTTTCAGTTCGAGAAGTGCCGCGCGACCGTGGCGGCCGACACCCCGGGAACGCAGGAATGGCGCCGCCGCTTCTGGCTGCGCGAGGGGGTCATTGGCCTGGGCGAAACGGGCATGGTCCTCCTCGGCGCCTTCGCGCTCTGGCACCTCGCCGGGTCCCTGCCCGCGCCGCTGCACCTGATCGGCCTCCTGTTTGGGTCGCTTGTGCTCTCGGCACGACTTGTCTCGGCGGTAGGCCAGATCGCGGCCCGCTTCCGTACCCTCGATCACGATATCGTGCACTATCACGCCCACCAGGCGTATATCGACGCGCAGATCCTAAGCACCACCTTAGCCACGCTCGCCCTCTGGTCGATCTCCGAAAAAGAGGTCGTAGCGGCGGGCCTTGTCCCTGACGGGCGCGCGGCCGCACACGATGGCAAGCGGTACGGCCCGCGGACCGAGACTTAAGACCCCGCGTTCAGGATCGCGGGGCGGGCCGTCTCGGCACGGCGATATAACCGGGCCACTCCTCGAGGCGCCGAAACCAGGCGTGGATCGCCGGATAGCCATCGAGAGGGAAACCACTCTCCGGGAAGAGCGCGGTGTAGGGGTAACAGGCGATGTCGGCGATAGTCGGATGATCCGCGGCAAGCCAGGCATGATCCGTCAGACGCCCCTCGAGGGCCGCAAACGCCGCCTCGGCCATGCGGCGCGATTCTTCCAGGGTTCCGGTCTGGCCCAGTCCGCTTTTGATGTTCAAGCCGATGACCCGCGCCCGCGCCGTGCCGTAACGCCCCTCATTCTGTTCGAGCGCCAGCCACTGCATGACCCGCGCCATGCCTAGGGGATCCCCAGGCAGCCACCGTTCCCCACCGTAGCGCCGCGCGAGATACACGAGAATGGCCGTCGAGTCCCAGATCGCCTCGCCCTCGTCTGTGATCAGCACGGGGATCTGGCCGCGAGGATTCAAGCGCAGGAACTCGGGGTTGCGCTGCGCGCCCTCGTCGAGGGCCACCGGCACGCGCTCGTAGTCCCGTCCAAGAAAAGCCAGCAGCAGGCGGATCTTGTAACAATTGCCGGATCGCTCGAGATCGTAGAGTTTCATAGCACGCCTCACATGAATGCCCGGAAGGAATGGCGCGGCCCATGACAAGACCTCGTCCCCACGCCCAAGCCATCCCCCGGGGAATACGTTTCTCCCGAATCGCCTATCGTGACAGGCAGCCGGGGCCTCCTAGGCCCCCTCGTCTCCGGTCGCCACCGGCCGCGCCGGATCGCTCACCCACGCGCTCCACGAGCCCGGATACAAGGCCGTAAGCCCGAGGCCCGCCCGCGCCATGGCCAGCACATTGTGGCAGGCTGATACCCCGGAACCGCAGTAATGGACGATCTCCGCCGCCGGCCGGCCATCCAGCACCGCCAGGTAATCCCGGCGCAGCTCCTCCGGCGAACGGAAAGTACGGTCCGCGCGGAGATTTTGCTCGAAAGGCCGGTTGCGCGCGCCGGGGATATGCCCGGCAACGGGATCGAGCGGTTCCGTGGTACCCCGGTAACGCGCCACGCCCCGGGCGTCCACCAGCAGCCGATGTCCATTGGCCACCACCGCCTCGACATCGGCGTCATTGAGCCAGCCGCCTTCGGCGAGCCCGGACGGTCGAGGATAAGGGGCCTGCGCGGGAACGGACGGCACCACGGTCGTGAGCGGGTGCTCCTCGGAACACCAAGCGGCAAGCCCGCCATCGAGCACCGCCACCGCCTCATGCCCCCACCAAACGCGCAAGAGCCACCAGAGACGGCTCGCGTACACCGAGGTCTCCTCGTCGTAGGCCACGACTTGTGTCGCCGGACCGATCCCAAACCCCTTCAAAGTCTCGGTGAAGGCCTCCAGAGGCGGCAAGGGATGGCGTCCGGAACGCGCGCCACGCGGGCCCGAGAGGTGGCGCTCCAGATCGGCATAGCGCGCGCCCGGTATGTGCCCCTCGCGGTAGGCCGCAAGCCCGGCCTCAGGTGCGCTCAAGATAAAACGGCAATCGAGAATGACCCATGTGGGGTCGTTTAAATGCGCAGCCACGAGGGCTGGTGTGACGAGATCGCTGTAACGGGGCATAAGCCACCTCCCCCCGCGATTCTAGGGAGGACCCGGGTCCGGTGTCAAAAGTTGGCGTATTTCCTCGAGCCCTTCGGCGAGCAAGGCAAGCGCCTCGGCGCGCCCCTCGCGTGCCGGTTCCGCTTCCTGCGTAAGGCGATTGCGCGCCCCGCTTATGGTGAAGCCTTCGATATAAAGGAGGCTGCGGATCTCGCGAATGACATGGACGTCGTGATGTTGATAGTAGCGGCGGTTACCGCGCCGCTTCACCGACTGCAACTTCGGAAATTCCTGCTCCCAATAACGCAGGACGTGTGGCTTGACCCGGCAGAGCTCGCTTACCTCACTGATAGTGAAGTAGCGCTTCCCCGGAATCGGGGGTAGTTCGCTGTTATCCCCCGGATCGAGCATGGCCGTCGACCCGCTCTTTCAGCTTATGACTGGCGCGGAAGGTCACCACGCGACGCTCGGCGATGGGAATCTCTTCGCCGGTCTTGGGATTGCGTCCCGGCCTGCGACCCTTCTTCCGGATATCGAAATTCCCGAATCCCGACAACTTCACTGTCTCCCCCTGGCCTAGGGTCTCGCAGATCTTCTCGAAAAAGAGCTCGACAAAATCCTTGGCCTCGCGCTTATTCAGCCCAAGCTCAAGGAACAACGCTTCCGCGAGGTCCGCCTTCGTCAGTGCCATGGTGCCTTCCCTTGACGTAATCGGTTTTTCTTATTGTCGGAGCACGGCTCCGTAAGTGGTCGCGAGCGACTCCACAACGCGCGCCACAAGCCCTTCTACAACCTCATCCGTAAGAGTGCGCGAGAAGTCCTGCAAGGTCAAGCCCAACGCCAAACTTTTCTTTCCTAAATCAAGACCTTTGCCATGATACACATCAAACACAACGAGCCCCCGCAGAAGGGCCCCGGCGCTCCGACGAACGGTATCCAAGACGTCCCCGGCAGCTGTCGTAGCCGGCACCACCACGGCCAGATCGCGGCGCACCGACGGGAAGCGTGGCGGCTCAACCGCGCCGCCTGCAGCCTGCGCCTCAAAAAGGGATGCCGATAGCTCGAAGACGAACACCGGCTCCTCGAAACCGAGCCGTTCGCGATGTCCAGCCGCGAGACCGCCCACAAAGCCCACATGGTGCCCGGCGACGGTGATCGCCGCGCCCAGGCCCTTTTGCAGAAACGGCGCGGCCCCGTCCGGGCTTACTCGAGCCGTCTGCCCGACCAGCGCGCACAGGGCCTCGACATCGCCTTTGACGTCGAAGAAGTCCACCGGCCGCGCCGGCGCCCCCCATTGTTCAGGCAGGGCCGAGCCCAAGGCAAGGCCTGCAATCTTCATCTCCTCGCGCACGCCGACCCCTGCGGGATCGGCCGTAAAGCAGGTCCCGATCTCAAAAAGCCGCACCCGCCCCTGTTGGCGCCGGCGATTGTGGAGCGCGGTGGCGAGCAAGCCGGGAACGAGACTGGCACGCAGCTCCGACCAGGGGCCGGCCAGGGGGTTACGCAGGGCGAGGCTCGAGGAGACCCCTAGCTGCGCCTGCTCCCCTGGATCGACCAAACTGAAGGTCATGGCCTCCTGATAATCACGGTCCACGAGCAAATCGGCGGCGCGACGCCGTCCCGAAGGCGCAGACCGCGCCGCCCCCGGGGTATACGGGAGCTCGACCGTCGGAATCTCGTCGTAACCAAGAAGACGCGCAACCTCCTCGATGAGATCGATCTCGCCACGCACATCGAACCGGAAAGACGGCGCCGTTACGAGCAAGCCCCCATGCGAAGCCGCCACCGTCATCCCCAGGCCCTTCAGGAGGCGCGCGACCCGGGCCCGCGGTACCGCCACGCCGAGCAGCTGGCGTACGCGCTCCAGGCGCAGGCGGATCGGTTCGCGGCGCGGCCAATAGTCGGGCATGCGATGTTCGGCGGCCGGACTGGCGACTCCGCCTGCGATCTTCAAAATCAGGGCCGTGGCGCGCTCGAGGGCAAGCCCGCAGAGCTCAGGGTCGACACCGCGCTCGAAGCGCAGGGCAGCCTCAGTGGTAAGCCCCAGGCGCCGCGCGGTCTGCGAGAGGGTGTCGGGACGAAAGTGTGCCGCCTCGAGCAGGATGCTACGCGTGGTAGGGCCCACGGCCGCGCGCAGCCCCCCCATGACGCCGGCGATGGCAAGCGGGCCCTCGTCGTCGGCGATGATGAGATCCGTAGCCTGCAGGGCGCACGTCTGGCCATCGAGCAGTGCAATCTCCTCGCCTGGGCGTGCAAGCCGCACTGCCACGTCGCCGCGTATCAACGCCGCATCGAAGGCATGCAGGGGTTGGCCGAGATCAAACAGAATATAATTGGTGACATCCACGACTGCCTGGCGCGCGGAGGTCCCACTCAAGCGAAGACACTCGACGAGCCATCCGGGGCTCGTGGCCGCCGGTTCCAAGCCACTCACAAGCCGCGCGCAATACCGCGGACACCGTGACGGGTCCTGCACAGCCACGCGCGGGGTGACCCCGCTCGTCTTCAGAGCCCGGGCCCGCGGGGCCCGGTAACGGCCGTCGGTGAGCGCCGCGATCTCACGCGCCATGCCCTTGACGCTCAGACAATCGCCGCGGTTCGGTGTGACCGCCACATCCAGATAGGGATCCGCGAACCGGAAATAGTCCGCGAGCGCGACACCCACCGGGGCGTCGGCCGGCAACTCCCACAGGCCTTCGGTGGCGGACAGCCCCAGTTCGCCGCCCGAGCACAACATCCCTTGGGATCGCACACCGCGCAGCTCGGTCTCGGCGATGGTCCGATCCCCGAGCACCGCACCTGGCAGCGCAAGCGGCGCCTTGAGACCCACGCGCGCGTTGGGCGCGCCGCATACGACTGTACGCCGCTCGCCGCCTGCCTCCACCTCGCAGACCCGCAAGCGCTCCGCATTGGGGTGCGGCGTAGTGGCCATGATGCGCGCCACCACGACCCCCGGAAGCATGGGCCCCGCGATACCGGCGCCCTCGACCTCGAAGCCGCCGCGGGTCAAGACCGCGGCCAGCGCCTCGAAGGGCAAGCGCGAATCCAGCCAGTCACTCAGCCACTGTTTGCCTATACGCACGGGCTTATCGCAGGCTCCTCAAGAAACGCAGATCATTCTCATAAAAAAGCCGGACATCCGGCACCCCGTCTTTCAGCATAAGCAGGCGCTCGACCCCCATACCGAAGGCGAAACCGGTAAACCGCTCGGCATCGACCCCGATACGCCCCAGCACATCCGGGTGCACGAGCCCACAACCGAGGATCTCGATAAACCCCGTCCCCTTACAAACCCGGCACCCCTGGCCGCCACAGAGGAGGCAGCCGATATCCACCTCGGCGGAGGGCTCCGTGAACGGAAAATAGGAAGGCCGCAGCCGCATCGCAAGCGGGCGCTCGAAGAAGGCCTCAAGGAAGGCCTTGAGGGTCGCCTTCAGGTGGCCCATGTGGATGCCCTCGGCCACCACCAGACCTTCGATCTGATGGAACACCGGGCTATGCGTGGGATCGGGAGCGTCCGAACGATAGACCCGCCCGGGCGCTATGATACGTAGCGGTGGCTCGTGGGCCTCCATGAAGCGAATCTGCACAGTCGACGTGTGCGTGCGCAAAAGCCCGCCGGTCGTCAGATAGAATGTGTCGTGCATGGCCCGCGCCGGGTGATGGGCGGGGATGTTCAAGGCCTCGAAATTATGGAACTCGTCCTCGACCTCAGGCCCTTCCGTCCAGCTGAAACCGAGCGCCGCGAAGATATCTTCAATACGCCGCAGGGCCTTGGTGAGCGGATGCAGGCCCCCTAAGCCGAGACCGCGTCCCGGCAGCGTCACATCGACCGCCTCGGCCGCCAGGCGCGCCTCCTGCAAGGCAACTTCGAGCCCCTCACGCCGCACGCCGAGCGCCTCCTCGAGGCGCCGCTTGATCTGATTGACGAGTTGCCCCGCGCGCGGCCTTTCTTCCGCGGCGAGGGTGCCGATGCGCTTCAGTTCTTCGGTGAGCGCCCCGCTCTTGCCCAGGACTCGCACGCGCCAAGTCTCGAGCGCCGCGACATCCGACGCTGCGGCAAGCCCCTCCTCGGCCTCGCGCTCGAGCCGCTCAAGCCTTTCTGCGAACGGCTCGTCCATATCCCGGAACCCGCCCTTTAAGCGGCGGTGAGCGTGGCTTTGGCCTTCTCGGCGAGCGCCGCGAACGCGGCCTTATCCGCGACCGCGATATCCGCCAGCACCTTGCGGTCTATGACGATCGAGGCCTTGCGCAGCCCGTCCATGAAACGGCTGTAGCTCAGACCGCACTCGCGCGCTGCGGCATTGATACGGACAATCCAGAGGGCCCGAAATTGACGCTTGCGGTCGCGACGATCGCGATAGGCGTACTGCCCGGCCTTGGCGACCGCCTGCTTCGCGACCCGGAAGACATTCTTGCGCGCGCCCCTATACCCCTTAGCGAGCGCTGTGACCTTTTTGTGGCGGGCTCGGGCCGTTACACCGCGTTTGACTCGTGGCATGGATAGGCCTCCTTAAGCGTACGGAAGCATGCGGATGACACCCGCGACATCCGAGGGATGGACCAAGCGATCGGCGCGCAGATGGCGCTTACGCTTCGTGCTCTTGGTGGTCAGGATGTGACGCAAATGCGAATGGCGGCACTTGAAGCCGCCCGCACCCTTCTTGAATCGCTTCGCGGCCCCACGGTTTGTTTTCAACTTCGGCATATCGTCCTCTGCGCTGTGCGCTCTTGTCATCGTCCCGCTCAAGCAGCCTGTTGGCCTTTTTGCCTGGCTTGAGTCGGTCGTTCACCTACTACCACCTGTGGCTCTGGATCTCGACCCGCCTACTTCTTCGGGTTGACAACCATCACCATCTGCCGGCCCTCGAGCCGCGGACGCTGCTCGACGGTACCATATTCCAATAAATCCCCTTCGACTCGCTTCAAGAGCTCCATGCCGAGATCCTGATGGGCCATCTCGCGCCCCCGGAACCTGAGGGTAATCTTCGCCTTGTCGCCGTTTTCCAGGAAGCGAATGAGATTACGCACCTTGACCTCGTAGTCTCCGACATCGGTCCCGGGGCGAAACTTCACCTCTTTGATCTGAATCTGCTTCTGCTTCTTCTTGGCAACGTGGCGGCGTTTGCTTTCCTCGTACTGGAACTTGCCGTAATCCATGATACGGCAGACTGGAGGCGAAACATTCGGCGATATCTCAACCAGATCCAGGCCCGCCTCTACGGCGATCTTCTGGGCATCTGCGTTCGCTACAATACCGACCTGCGATCCATCGGCGCCAATCAACCTTATACGCGGGGCGGTAATCTGCCCGTTGAGCCGCGTTTCCCGTTCCGAAGCGATAGCCTACCCCTCCACACGTTCAGGACCGGCCAACGCCGCGCCAAGCTGCGCAGTGAGGGCCCCCACACTCATCCCACCAAGGTCTGCGCCTTCGCGGGTTCTTACCGAAACCGTACCCTGCTCGGCCTCGCGGTCGCCCACGACGAGCAAATACGGGACCTTCTGCAGGGTATGCTCGCGGATTTTAAAGCCTATCTTTTCGTTTCTCAAGTCCGACTCGACGCGCCAGCCGCTGGCACGCAGTTTCTCCTCCGCGCCACGCGCCACCGATCCATGACGCTCAGCGATGGGCAATACCACCGCCTGGACCGGGGCCAGCCACAGCGGCAGAGCCCCTGCATGCTCCTCGATTAGTATCCCAATGAAGCGCTCGAGCGAGCCCAGGATGGCGCGATGCAGCATCACCGGGACCGCCTTGTGGCCATCGGCCATCACAAAACTCGCGCCCAAGCGCTCGGGCATCGCAAAATCGACCTGCACCGTACCACACTGCCACACCCGCGCAAGACTATCCTTCAGGGCGAACTCGATCTTGGGGCCATAAAACGCCCCTTCGCCCGGCTGCAGCTCAAAGGCCAGACCCTTGGTCAACAAGGCCTGCCTCAGGGCCTCCTCGGCCTTGTCCCACTGCGCCTCACTGCCGACCCGCTGCGCCGGCCGGGTCGAGAGCTTCACGAGCACCTCCTGGAAACCGAAATCCGCGTAGACGCGGTAGAGCAGATCGATGAAGGCGCTCACCTCCGGCTGGATATCGGTCTCGGCGCAGAAAATATGAGCGTCGTCCTGCACAAAATTGCGCAGCCGCAAGAGGCCGTGCAGGGTACCCGAGGGCTCGTTGCGATGACAGGAGCCGAACTCCGCCAAGCGCAGCGGCAGGTCGCGATAACTCTTCAGGCCCTGGTTAAAGATCTGCACGTGCCCCGGGCAGTTCATGGGCTTGACCGCGTATTCGCGTTTCTCCGACGAGGTCGTGAACATGCCGTCGGCAAACTTATCCCAATGTCCCGAACGCTCCCAGAGACTCTTGTCCATGATGAGCGGGGTGCGGACCTCCTGATAGCCATGGGCCTGCAGGAGCTGTCTTATATACTGCTCGATTGCCCGATAGATGCGCAGGCCGTGATCGTGCCAGAAGATCATGCCCGGCGCCTCTTCCTGGACATGGAAGAGATCGAGGGCCCGTCCGATACGCCGGTGATCCCGTCGCTCAGCCTCCTCGAGATGCTGCAGGTGCTCGTCCAGGGCCTCGCGGCTCGCAAAGGCGGTCCCATAGACCCGCTGCAGCATGGGATTGCGCGAATCGCCGCGCCAATAGGCACCCGCCAGCCGCATCAGCTTGAAATGTTTGAGTTTTCCCGTCGCCGGGACATGGGGACCGCGACAGAGATCCACAAAGTCACCCTGGCGGTAGAGGGAGATCGTCTCGCCTTGCGGCAGATCGCGGATGATCTCGGCCTTATAGGCCTCACCCAGCCCCTCGAAGAAGGCAATCGCCTGCTCGCGCGCCACAACCTCGCGCGCCACCGGTATGTCCTGGCGGGCCAGCTCGCGCATCTTGTCCTCGATGCGCTTCAGATCGTCCGGACTGAAACCCGGCGCATAGGCGAAGTCGTAATAAAACCCGTCGCCGATCACGGGCCCGATGGTGACCTGGGCCTCGGGGTACAAGGTCTTGACCGCGTGCGCCAGGAGATGGGCGGTCGAATGCCGCACGACCTCAAGCCCCTCCGGGTCCTTGTCGGTCACGATCGAAAGACGCGCATCAGCGGCGATCGGATAGGAGGTATCGACCAACTTATCGCCGACGCGCCCGGCCACCGCCGCACGCGCGAGCCCCGCGCCGATATCGGCGGCCACTTGGCCCACCGTCACCGGCCGATCGTAGGTCCGCTGACTTCCGTCCGGGAGCGTAATGACAGGCATGGGCTTTTGCGGCTACTCGTCCGTCGGCCTTTATGCCGACATCTCATGAAAGTTGGTAGGCGCGAGTGGGATCGAACCACCGACCACTACCATGTCAAGGTAGTGCTCTACCACTGAGCTACGCGCCTTCGGGGTGCGAACCTTATCATTCAATGGACGCCCTCTCCAGCGCTCATGGCGGGAGATTCCTACCGCACCCTCCGGCATCGAGCCCGGATGAGTCGCTTCGGCGGGTTCCTGCTAGCGGCATGACGGCACCGCTCACATCACAGGCCTACGGCCTGTCCTGCAGGCGCAACGGGCTGTCCTACCCTGAGGCGCACAGTATAAGGGGGGTCTATGAGCGATGACAACACTATTCGGCATCATCTTCACGATCGACGGTGCCGTGGACCCATAAAGCGACACCACGGAGTCCCCATGGGGCGGCTCACCCGTCGGCCAGGCGCTCGACCGATCCCGGCTTCAAGGCCCCGCGCCGCAGGGCCTGGATGCGATCTCGGAGCTTCGCCGCCTGCTCGAACTCCAGGCTGCGGGCATGGTTGTACATATCCTTTTCAAGCTTCTTCAGGAGCTTG
This sequence comes from Acidiferrobacter sp., assembly GCF_054609335.1. Taxonomy (NCBI): domain Bacteria; kingdom Pseudomonadati; phylum Pseudomonadota; class Gammaproteobacteria; order Acidiferrobacterales; family Acidiferrobacteraceae; genus Acidiferrobacter; species Acidiferrobacter sp. The sequence continues at coordinate 28,651 of NZ_JBTRWP010000031.1, forward strand.
CCCAAGGCCTCAGGGGATAAACTCTCCGCCCGCTCCTCGCGGCCCCGGGCGGAGCCCGGCGCGACCCGTCCCGGCACCCCGTCGATCAGCTCCTTCACGGCCTTGACCACCCCTTGAGGCGTGATGCCGTGCTCCGCGTTGAAACGCGTCTGCTTCTCCCGGCGGCGGTCGGTCTCTTCTATCGCGGCGCGCATGGAGTCTGTGATGCGATCGGCATAGAGGATCGCGCGGCCGTTCAGATGACGCGCCGCCCGGCCTATGGTCTGGATCAGGGAGCGAGTCGACCGCAGGAATCCTTCCTTGTCGGCATCCAGAATCGCCACAAGCGACACCTCGGGGATATCGAGCCCCTCGCGCAGGAGATTGATGCCCACCAACACATCAAAAGCCCCGGCACGCAGGTCGCGGATGATCTCGACACGCTCCACCGTGTCGATATCCGAGTGCAGATAGCGCACCCGCACACCATGCTCGTGGAGATACTCGGTTAGATCTTCGGCCATGCGCTTGGTGAGCGTCGTCACGAGCACCCGCTCATCGCGCAAAGCGCGTAGCCGGACCTCGGCAAGCAGATCATCGACTTGGCGGCCCACCGGGCGCACCTCGACCTCCGGATCCACAAGCCCGGTGGGCCGCGCCACCTGCTCAATCACCGTAGCCGAGCGCGCCGCCTCGTAGGGGCCGGGGGTCGCCGACACGAATATCGTCTGCGGCATCATGGCCTCGAACTCCTCGAGCTTTAAGGGCCTGTTATCGAGCGCCGACGGCAGCCGAAAGCCATACTCGACGAGAGTCTCCTTACGCGAGCGGTCGCCGCGGTACATGCCGCCCAGTTGCGGCATGGTTACATGGCTCTCGTCGACGATGAGCAAGGCGTTCTTGGGGAGATAGTCGATCAGGGTCGGCGGCGGCTCGCCGGGCTTACGCCCCGACAGGTAGCGGGAGTAATTCTCGATCCCCGAGCAATACCCGAGCTCCTTCATCATCTCGAGATCGAAGCGCGTACGCTCGGCCAAGCGCTGAGCCTCCACGAGTTTATTGGCCGCGTTCAAGACCTCAAGCCGCGCGCGCAACTCCTCACGGATCAGATCGACCGCACCTGTGACCGTGTCGCGCGGCGTGACGTAGTGGGATTTGGGGTAGACGGTGGCGCGCCCGAGCCGGCTCACGATATCTCCCGTGAGCGGGTCGAATTCCATGAGATCCTCTATCGTCTCGTCGAACAGGCTCACGCGCACCGCCAATTGTTCGGACTCGGCGGGGAAGATGTCTATGACATCCCCATGCACCCGAAAGGTACCGCGCTTCAACTCCACATCGTTGCGGGTGTACTGCATCTCCGAGAGACGCTTCAAGATGGCGCGCTGATCGAAGATGGCGCCCTTCTTTAAATGCAGGATCATGGCGTGGTAGGCACTGGGATCGCCCAAGCCGTAGATGGCCGACACCGTGCCCACGATGATCGCATCCGGCCGCTCAAGGAGGGCCTTGGTCGCCGACAAGCGCATCTGCTCAATGTGCTCGTTGATCGCGGCGTCCTTTTCGATGAAGGTGTCGGACGCCGGGACGTAGGCCTCGGGCTGGTAGTAATCGTAATACGAGACGAAATACTCGACGGCGTTGTGCGGAAAAAAGTCGCGCATCTCCGAATAAAGCTGGGCGGCGAGCGTCTTATTGTGTGCCAGGATCAAGGCCGGGCGCTGGAGCTCGGCGATTACATTGGCCACGGTGAAGGTCTTCCCGGAACCTGTCACCCCAAGCAAGGTCTGAAAGGCAAGCCCGGCCCGCAAGCCCTCCACCAAGGCCTTGATCGCCGCCGGCTGATCGCCGGCCGGGGCGTACTGGCTTGCGATCTCAAGACGCTCTGCGTGCCGCTTTGGTTGCATCGATATCCAGGGTAATATACGCGCGAGTAAACGCCCTAAAAGGTTCCTTGCTTGTCCAAACTGACATTATCGGCCCGTGTAGGCCGAATCAAGCCCTCGCCGACCCTTGCCGTCACCGCTCGCGCCAAGGCCCTCAAAGCCGAGGGACGGGATATCTTGGACCTGGGCGCCGGTGAACCGGACTTCGATACACCCGACCTCATCAAGGAGGCGGCGATCCGCGCCATCCGCGCCGGCTTCACCAAATACACCGCGGTCGACGGCACGCCGGAACTGAAAGCGGCCGTGGTCGAGAAATTCGCGCGCGAGAACGACCTGCATTTTACCACGTCACACGTCCTCGTGTCGGTCGGCGGCAAACAGAGCTTCTACAACCTCGCGCAGGCGCTCCTCGACACTGGGGACGAGGTCGTCATTCCGGCGCCCTACTGGGTATCCTATGCCGACATGGTGCTCATGGCCGACGCCTCACCGGTGATCGTCCCGACCACGCTCAAGCAAGGCTTTAAGATCACCCCCGAGGCCCTGGATGCGGCGCTTGCGTTCAAAACCAAACTCTTCGTCCTAAACAGCCCCTCGAACCCGACCGGGGCCGTCTATACCCGCGCGGAGCTTGCCGCGCTGGGCGAGGTACTGCGCCGCTACCCCCATGTGTTCATCGCCAGCGACGATATGTATGAGCACATCGCCTGGGGCAGCGAGCCCTTCGCGAACATCGTAAACGTCTGCCCCGATCTCTTGGATCGCACTATCGTACTAAACGGCGTCTCCAAGGCCTACGCCATGACGGGCTGGCGTATAGGCTACGCGGCGGGCCCCATCGAGCTCATTAAGGCCATGACCAAGATCCAGTCGCAGAGCACGTCGAATCCGGCCTCCGTATCGCAGGCGGCAGCCGAGGCGGCCCTGCGGAGCGGGACTATCCTTGTCGCCCCCATGTGCGCCGCCTTCAAGGCCCGCCATGACTGGCTGCACGCCGAGCTTGCGGCCATGCCGGGTCTGCGTTGCCGGCCCGCAGACGGCACTTTCTACCTATTCCCGGAGGTCACCGAGACCCTAAAGAACCTGGGGCTCACGGACGACCAGGCCCTTGCCGAGGCGCTTCTGGAAAGAACCGGCATCGCCGCCGTTCCCGGCTCGGCCTTCGGTTCGCCGGGACACCTGCGCTTCTCCTATGCGACGAGCGACCAGATCCTAAGAGAAGCGGTCACCCGTCTGCGGCGGTTCCTCGAAAACGCGCCGCGCGCCCTCGCCCAGGGCGAACACGCATAATGTCGAGATTAGTCCTTGACGCCAGGGGTCTGGGTTCGTAGCATAGCGGGCCTTGTGTTCCCCGGTAGCTCAGTCGGTAGAGCAGGTGACTGTTAATCACCGGGTCGGAGGTTCAAGTCCTTCCCGGGGAGCCAATAAA
>NZ_JBTRWP010000032.1:0-11531 GCF_054609335.1 Acidiferrobacter sp.
GCATGTTCGTGCTCTTCAGGTGCTTGTGGTGGGCCCGGGGGAGACGGTAAAAGGTCAGCGTCTCGCCGATATGGTCCTCGACCCAGTTCGTGAGCTTGGGATATTTCGCAGACCACTTGGTAAGCCACGCCGCCAGGTCTCGTTGGGCTTCCGTGAGATCCCGTCGGTCATACAGCCAGCGCAGCTCCTGCAGGCAGTCGTCGTCGGCCTTGCGGGGCAGGTAATCCAGCGCGTTTCTTAAGAAGTGGACGTAACATCTTTGCCAGGCGGCCTCCGTCAGCACCTCGGTGATCGCTTTCCTTAAGCCCGCATGATCGTCGGAGACCACGAACTCGACCCCATGCAGGCCCCGGTCCTTCAAGCGTACGAGGAAGTCTTTCCAGGACGACTGACTCTCGCGACTCGCCCTATCCACCGCGAGCACTTCCCGCCGGCCGCCCTGGTGGATCCCGATCGCGATTAAGACCGCCTGGGAGCGGATGACGCCCCCTTCCCGGACCTTCTCATAGCGGGCATCGAGAATAAGATAAGGGTAGGGTTCGTCGAGACGGCGCTCGGCAAAGGCCGTGAGGGCCTCATCGAGCCCCTTGTTGATGGTGCTGATGCTGGAGGCCGAGAAGCTGTGCCCGCAGAGCTCCTCGGTGATGGCCTTGACCTTGCGGGTCGACACCCCTTGGACATACATCTCCGCGAGGGCCGCCACGAACGCCTTCTCCGAGCGCTGGTAGCGCTCAAAGAGGGCGGTCTGGAATTGCCCATTGCGGTCCCGGGGTACCCGGAGCTCCAGCTTCCCAATCCGGGTCACAAGACCCCGTTCATAGTGGCCGGCCCGGTAGCCCTGACGCCCGTCCTGACGTTGGTGGGGGCCGGCCCCCAAGAGTTCTGTCATCTCGGCCTCCAGGACCTCCTGGAGCGCCTCTTTCATCAACGCCTTCATGAGATCTCGGTCTTCCGCCACGAGGGCTTTGAGGTCCATCGGGTTGGCGCTATGCTTTCTTACGGTCATGGTGTGAATCCTCCTACAGAACACAGGGTTGATCTTCACAATCTCCCTCATACCATGACCGCTTCCGCAGTCCAAGAATTTGCACATAAGTCCGTACACTAGCTGTGCAAAAACAAGCGAAAATCCCTATGACATCAACGAACGGGGTCTCCGGCGATTGATTTGGTCAAGGCCGTTCCCTTGTGTTATAAATGCGTCTCATTCTCATTGTTGGGACAGAACCATGATGCGCTGCTCGCCCCTGCGGTGCCTCGCCATCCTGCTGGCCGTCTTCGTCGCTTCGTTCACCGCCCACGCGGATTGCGAGCCCGCGCACATCGCCCGGGCGCTTGGCATTGAGGAGGCCTGGATCGAAAACGCCGCCTCTTTCAGCCTCCAGGGCCGCAATACGCTTGCCGCCGGGGCCGACCTCGCCCTGGATCGACATATCGGCATGGAGATCGATCTGCCAGCGTGGGACATAGCCTCTCATGCCCTATCGCCCGCTGTCGGCGCGGGCGTGAAGGTCGTCCTCCACGGCCCCTGCCAGCCCCAGACTTCGGCCACGTATGTGACAGCCGAACTCGAAGGCCAGTACAACACGCGGGCGCGCCCCGCGCCACCGGGGCAAGGCGACGTGATCACAGGCCAGCTTGAATGGGCGGTCGTACGCCCCGCCGGCTTCTTTCAAGGTGAGCTCGGCCACAACGTGGCCTTGGGGGCAGGTGGCCTGCCGGGCTGGTTCCTCAACGCAAGCCTTGGGCGGCGTTTCGGCCTCCTGACCCTCCAGTGGGAATTCGAGATCGACAACACCCTGCCGAAGGGCCCCTACGGCACAATCGAAGGGAGCGTATGGCCGCAACTTGCGCTCCACCTCACCCCTTCCTGGCTCCTGGCCCTGGGCGAGGAACGGACCTTTACGCGCGTCCCGGCCACGCCCCGCTACTCCACCTGGCTGCTCCTCGAGCGTGAATTCGATTGAAGGCGCATCCCGTGCCTGCTCAGGCCTGCGCCGAGATCGAGGGGGCTCGAACTCTTCGATAAATAGTTGTTCGAACTTGCGCGCTCATAGACAATTGGAGCATGCCCAAGAGGCTCGTCCCGATCCACGAAGCCGCCGAAGTGCTCGGCGTGTCGGCGCAGACCTTACGTCGATGGGGGCGCGAAGGACGGCTTTTGCCTGACGCCCGCACGGCGGGCGGGCGTCGTCGCTACGACCTTGCGCGGCTCAAGCCGGAGATGTTTCGCGCCCAAGCCGACGCAGCACGCAAGACCGTGGCGTATGCGCGTGTGTGCAGCCACGACCAGAAGGACGATCTGGAGAGGCAGAAGCAGGTCTTGGAGATTTACTGCGCCAGGCAGGGTTGGACGTTTGAGGTCATCGCCGATCTCGGCTCGGGCATGAACTACCATAAGAAAGGGCTCAAGCGCCTGCTGGACGCCATCATGGGCGGCGAGGTCGGGCGCTTGGTCATCACGCACAAAGACCGCCTGCTGCGCTTCGGCGCGGAACTCGTGTTCGCGATTTGCGGAGCCAAGGGCGTGGAAGTCGTCGTCCTCAACCAAGGCGAGGATTCGACGTTCGAAGAGGATCTGGCGAAGGACGTTTTGGAGATCATCACCGTGTTTTCGGCACGGCTGTATGGAAGTCGCTCGCGCAAGAACCAGAAGCTCATCGACGCCGTGCGCGGCGTCGTGGAAGGCGCGGCACCATGATCCTCGCCCACAAGATCGCGCTCGATCCGAACAACGCGCAGGCGACGAACTGTGCTCGTGCGTGCGGCGTTGCGCGTTTCGCGTTCAACGGGGCGCTGGCCGAGTGGAAGAGGCAATACGAAGCGGCCAAGGCCGATTCTGCGCTGCCAAAGCCTGCGCAGATGTTGCTTCGTCGCCAGTTGAACGCCATCAAGCGTGAGCCGTTCCCGTGGATGCTCGAAGCCACGAAGAACGCGCCGCAAATGGCGATCATCCAGTTGGGTGAAGCGTTCAACAATTTTTTCAAGAAACGCGCCCGCTACCCGACGTTCCGACGCAAGGGCGTTCACGACCGCTTCACCCTGACCAACGACCCGTTCAGCGTCGAAGGCTCCCGCATTCGCATCCCGGCTCTTGGCTGGGTGCGCATGCGCGAGACGTTGCGCTTTTCTGGCAAGATCACCTCGGCGACCGTCTCCCGTGTCGCCGATCGCTGGTTCGTCTCCATTGCTGTCGACACCCAGGACACTTCGCATCTGGCCCAAGCCGAAAACCAAGGCGCGGTCGGTGTGGATCTGGGCGTCAAGGCGCTGGCGACACTCTCAACGGGAGAAGGGGTTCACGGCCCCAAGGCACTCGCCATGCTGCTGGCCCGGCTTCGCCGCACATCCCGTTCCTTGAGCCGCAAGGTCAAGGGATCATCCAATCGCCACCAGGCGAAGGCGAAGCTGGCAAAGCTGCACGCGCGCATTGCCTGCGTGCGGCAAGACGGACTGCACAAGCTCAGCGCCGATCTCACGCGCCGGTTCTCGACCATCGTGCTCGAAGACCTGAACGTGCGCGGCATGGTGCGAAACCGCCATTTGGCGCGAGCTATCTCCGACATGGGCTTTGCGGAGCTTCGCCGCCAGGTCGAGTACAAGGCTGCGATGCGCGGCGGCGAAGTCATCCTCGTGGATCGCTTCTACCCCAGCAGCAAGACGTGCTCGGGCTGCGGGCATGTGCTGGACGTGCTGCCGCTGTCGGTGCGCGAATGGACGTGCCCGGCCTGTGGCGCAGCGCACGACCGCGACCACGACGCCGCTGTGAATCTCAAGAATCTGGCCGCAAGTTCTGCGGTTTCAGCCTGTGGAGAGGAAGGCTCTGGCGCGCGCCGCAAGGCTCGCGTGAAACCGGCTTCGACGAAGCAGGAAGTCAGCTTCGATCATGTTTACGCATGATCGAGCAAGTCTGACGGAACGGTGCCTATCCCCGTTTGACAGCAAGCGCGCTATGCGAGCGGCCGTAAGCCAAGTAGATGACCATGCCGATCACAAACCACACGACAAACCGTATCCAGGTGACAAGCGGCAGATTCAGCATCAGATAGAGGCAAAAGGCCATGCCCAGCAGCGGGACCCAAGGGCTCCCCGGGGCCCGAAACGGCCGCGGAAGGTCAGGCTTTGTGTAGCGCAGCACCAACACGCCCGCGCACACGATGGCGAAGGCCGAGAGCGTGCCGATGTTCACAAGCTCCGCCACGTAGGCGATGGGCGTAAGGCCGGCGATGAGCGCCATGAACACGCCGCAGATCAAGATCACGCGCACCGGGGTCTGTGTGCGCGCATGGACGGCGGCGAAGACCGGCGGCAGTAAGCCATCGCGCGCCATGGCAAGAAAGATGCGCGTCAGTCCGTAGAAGAGCACAAGCATGACGCTCGTGAGCCCGACGATGGCGCCGACGCCGATCAAAAGCGCCACGAAGGGGTGGCCGAGATTCAGCATCGATTGCGCGACCGGCGAGGGGCTATTGAGCGTGAAATAAGGGACGATACTCGTCAAAAGCCCCGAGACCACGATATAGATGATGGTACAGACGGCGAGCGAGACGATGATGCCGATCGGCAGGGAGCGGCGCGGATTGCGGGTCTCCTCGGCGGCGGTGGAGACGGCATCGAATCCGATGTAGGCAAAGAAGATCAGCGCCGCCCCGTGCATCACGCCAGGCCAGCCAAACGGCATAAACGGGTGCCAATTGCCGGGCGTCACATGAAACGCTGCCACCGCGATGAAAAGGCCGATCACCGCAAGCTTCACGAGGACCATGAGGCCGTTCAGGGCCGCACTCTGCCGGACGCCCGCGACCAGCACCAGGCTTAATGCCAGAATAATCAGCGCCGCCGGGACATTGACGAAGCCCCCCGTTGCCGCCTGCTTCGCGATCGCCGCCGGGACCCGATGATGAACGAGCGCAAGCCCCCATGCCGCGATCGCGTAGATATTGACCTTGGTGAACGCCAAAGGCAGATGCAAACCCACCGCCGTAAGCGCGTTCTTCACATAGCCGGACCAGCCGATCGCGACCGCCGATGTCGCCACGCCATACTCCAAGACCAGATCCCATCCGACGATCCACGCGATGATCTCACCCAAACCCGCGTAGGCGTAGCCATAAGCGCTTCCGCTCCCCCCGACGGCCGCGGCGAGTTCTGCATACGAGAGCGCGGTAAACGCACAGGCAAGACCCGAGACAAGAAAGGACAGCACGATCGCGGGCCCGGCATCCAAAGCCGCGGCAACACCGGTTAGAACGAAGATCCCCGCCCCTATGATGCCGCCGATCCCCAGAAATATGAGATCCATGGTGGTCAGACAACGGCGCAAACCGGTATCGGCGTGCGGCTCCCCGATGGTCTTGGTCCGAAACCAAGTGTCGAGTCCCCCCACGGCTAAACCCGGAGGGCTCTGGTACTGGCGGCGGTCGTCGCCGCTCTCGCCACCATCACACTGCCCCATCCGGAATCATCCCCAGCCTCTGCACCTTTTATGGAAGCGCCACGGCTGTTTATCCAAAGACGCGGCCACCGGGTGCGACAACTACGCCCTTCCTGGCGCGGCCGCGGGAAGGATCGGCCGACGACTCCTCGGCCCCGGCAAGGCGCGCTGCGCTGCGCGTCCACCACGGCTTGCGCATACCCTGGGTCTGGCATCTCTTCCCTCTCCCGAAACTCACTACCGGTTTCTGAACCCAGCTGCCGCATAATCTCCTGAGCGTCTGCCATCCGCGCCATCGACCAAAAACGTCTCAACGATACATCGGATAGCCCAGCCTCGAATTGACCGGCCGACACCACACCGCGATCGACTGGTACCGGGCCTTCCCTTCCCGCACAGGGACATCATACAACACGGTCCTAAAATCCCCCTACCTAGCCCGAGGGGATGCGCAGCGAGGTACCCGCCTGCAGCTCCCCGCGCAGACCATTGGCGGCGCGCAAGGCCGCGATTGACACATGGAAGCGCTGAGCGATACCAGAAAGCGTCTCCCCGGCACGCACCACATAGAGGCGCGGGCCCGGACTCATACCGAGGCGCGCGCGCAGGCGCGGCGCATCGCGCATAATGCCCTCCCATACGGCGTGGGCGAGTCGCTCATCGTAGACGGGACTATCAAGGTCGAGCGCCTCGCGCGGGTTCGAGATAAAGGCGGTCTCGATCAATATCGACGGGATGGTCGGCGACAACAACACCATGAAATTCGCCTTCTCCACATGATCGACATGCAGTGGACCCACGGCACCCAGCGCCTGCAACACATCGCGTGCAAGATCGTAGCTCGCGCGGCGCGTGCCGTTTTGGGTCATATTGAGCAGAATGTTGTGCAAGAAACCACCGCCGGCCCCAAAATGGAGGGCCCCCATCTGATCCGCCGCATTTTCACTGTGGGCAAGCCACCGCGCCTCGCGGCTCACGCCGTGCTGCGACAAGATGAAGACCTCCGCGCCGCGGACGTTCATCCCCTCGGGCTCTGGAAGGGCATTGGCATGGATCGAGATGAAGGCCGCCGCGTGATGCGCCTGCGCCAATGCTACGCGTTCACGCAGAGGGACATAGTAATTGCCGCGGCGCGTCAGGAAGGCGTGGAAGCCCGGGGTGGCGTCAATGAGCGACCCCAGATCCCGCGCGATATGCAGCACGACATTCTTCTCGCAAATACCGTCGATGCCACAGGCACCCCGATCGATCCCCCCATGCCCAGGATCCACGGCGATCACGATATCGGGGGGCGCAGTCGGCGGCGCGATCCGCGGCTCACCGGCGGCTGGCAACGCCACGGCCTGCGGCCGCCCCTTCGTTTTGGGCAATGACAACACGCCTGAGCCACCCAGCGAGACCGTGAGCCCGCCCGGCAAGGCGCTGACCTCGTAGGGGACTTTGCGGGCAAGATCGAACACAATCCGCACCATCCCGTTGCGATGCCTGAAGGCACGGATGTCTTTCAAGGGCCCCGTATGTTCGGGCCACATTGCGCTGGGCCTCGGGAGCGCGACACCATGCAGGTCGACTACGACCCGCGCTGGATGAATCAGGGAAAACGATCGCCAGACCACATGCCGGCTATTCAGGAGGCGTACGATGAGCGCATGCGGACCGACGCGCACCAGGGGCCGGCCGATACGTGTCGCGGCCTGGGCAAGTGCGGCCCAGAAGAACAATCCCGCCACTACCATCGTCAAAAATCGCTGCTTCACGGCCTTAGGCTGTCTACCACCTCGTCCCCCCGTGGCGATATTCCGCGCAGATGGGCTCGTCGCCCATCATCGGCGAGCGCAAGCGAAACGTCAACATCCGGCCGCCAAAGACCCTCGGCACGCTCGGGCCATTCCACGAGCATGAGCGTGCGCGCATCTCGATAATCCCACCAACCGAGCCCCTCCAACTCAGCCGGCGCGCGCAGCCGGTAGAGATCGGCGTGCACGACCCGCAGGGCCCCCAGTTCGTACTCTTCGATCAAGGTATACGTGGGGCTCTTGATGGGGCCCGCCGCCCCCAGGGCCGTGAGGATGGCGCCGGCCAGCGTGGTCTTGCCACAGCCCAGGTCCCCGCGCAAGGCCACTTGATCTCCTGCGCGCAAGACCCGCGCGAGCGCACCGCCAAGGCGCCCCGTAGCCTCGAGGTCGGGCAAGGACACGATCATGCCCACACCCCTAAGGCCTCGCGCAGGCGCGCGGCGACATCGGAGGCCAAGAGCCCCCGCGCCGGACCGGATCCGTTCGCAAGGTCGCCCGCGCGGGCATGCGCGAACACCCCGAGGCGCGCGGCCGCAAGCCCGGACAGACCCTGCGCCATGAGCCCCGCAATGGCGCCTGCCAGGACGTCGCCCATACCGGCGGTCGCCATCCCGGCGTTGCCGAAAGGACAGAGCCAGGTGGCGTCGCCACCGGCCACCAGAGTCCCCGCCCCCTTCAGGACCGCCACCCCGCCGTAGCGATGTTGTAACTGGGCGACCGCCGCCGGCCGGTCCGCCGCGACATCGTCGCGGGTCACCCCAAGGAGGCGTGCCGCCTCGCCTTCATGGGGCGTGAGCACCCAGTCGGGTCGCGACTCGGGTTCCTGAGCCAACCAATAGAGGGCGTCACCATCGACCACCATGGGCAGGCCCAGGGCGCGAACCCGCGACCAGAGCGCCGACCCCCAGTCCCCGCGACCGAGTCCCGAGCCCACCAAGAGCACATGCGCGCGCCCCCACGGCAAGCCCGGGGCCTCGGCGGCGAAGGTTATGCACTCGGGAAACGCGCCCCCTAAGACCGCGGCATACATCTCGTACACCGCGGCGATCACAAGGCCCGCACCGACGCGATAGGCTCCGGTCGCGGCCAAGCGCACGGCCCCCGGCATGCCCAAACCCCCGCCTGCGATCAGGAGGGTCCCGGCGTCGCCCTTATGCATATGCCGAGGACGCGGGTTCACAAGCGCACCCAGATCGGCATCGCCCGGCACCAAGGCGCACAAATGCCGCGCCGGATAGGGCACGCCGATGTCGGCCGTCATTGTCTCGCCACAGAACTCCCGACCCGCACCCGTTAAGGCCCCGATCTTCGCGCCCGCGCAAAAAACGGTGTAGTGCGCGCGCAAGACGCCATCGGCCACGCCTCCGGTCCCCAGATCCAGCCCCGTGGGCCCGTCCAAGGCCCAGACCGGGCGGCCGCTTGCCATCGCCCGCGCGGCCAAATCGCGCACCGATGCGCGCAGAGGACCGTGCAGACCGGTGCCGATCAGGCCATCGACCAGGACATCGTGCCCACGCAGGTCCTCCGCATCGGGCGCATCCTCGGGACGCACTATAGTGACGTGCACCCCGGTCCGCCGATAACGCTCCGCGAGCGCTTGCGCCTGGCGCCCGTTGCCGCCGGCGCCTACCAAGATGGCAAGCCGTCCCAGGCGGGGAAACGTACGCGTCATAAAACGCAGGGTCGCGACTGCCACACGTTCATCGATGATCGCGGGTGTGGCGCCCGCAGCCTTGATCTCTGCGTCCCAAAGATCTCGGGCCGCAGGCCTGTAGACCGGATAGGACGAGAGCTTAGGCGCCACCATGGGAGGGAAAGAGATGCTGGCGGTAATAGCGCAGTTCGGCGATCGATTCGAGAATATCGTCCAAGGCACGATGCGTGTTCTGCTTCACGAAGCCTGCGCACAGATCCGGACGCCAGCGGCGCACGAGCTCCTTCACGCTGCTCACGTCCAGATTCCGGTAGTGCACATAGGATTCGAGCGTTGGCATGAGGCGCGCCAGAAAACGCCGGTCCTGACAGATACTGTTGCCACACAAGGGGGAGCGGTTCTTAGGTACGAGCGGTTCTAGAAAGGCCAGCGTCTGACGCTCGGCCTCTGCCACATCCAGCGTAGTTGCGCGGATCCGTTCGACGAGCCCGGAGTGGCCATGCGTGCGCCGGTTCCAGTCATCCATCCCGCTCAAGATCGATTCCGGTTGATGGATGGCGAGCACTGGGCCCTCGCCGATGATATTCAGATCGCTATCGGTCACGACCGTAGCGATTTCGATGATGGCATCGGTGTCGGGACGCAGCCCGGTCATCTCCAGATCGATCCAGACGAGTGCGTTCGGGTCTTGCGCCATGCCATTGTCTCCGATTTCTGCCAAAATAACCTAAAGGTGGTGCCACTTGCGCACACCCGGCACTCTAACATAAGCCATCCGGCCCGTCCTCGCGCACCTCGCATCCGCCTTGGGCTGATCGCGTCCCATGCCACGAGCGTGTATCGTCTCGTATGACCGATACGGCAGGCGAGACCAGAGCGCGGCACGCCCGCCGTCCGCCGGAGGCGCGCCACAGATCGCGTTGGCGTCGCGCCAGTCTGCCTGATACCCACTGCCGCGCAAGGAGTTGCGATGACCCAGTTACGGACAAAATCCTGTCGTCCCTGCGAAGGGGGCGTGGCGCCCATGAACCTCGCGCTCGCGCGCGACCTCATGGGACAGATCCCCAAATGGAAGCTCGAGGAATCGGAACCAGCGCTGTTTCGTACCTTTCACTTCAAGAACTTCTACGAGACGATGGCCTTCGTGAACGCCATCGCCTACGTGGCCGGCCGCGAAGATCACCACCCCGACCTGCGCGTGAGCTATAAGGAGTGCGTGGTGCGTTATCAGACGCACGCCATCAGCGGGCTGAGCGAGAACGACTTTATCTGCGCCGCGAAGATCGACGCCTTAGAGCTCTAGAGCAAGGCTCTCAAGCTTCGCGCCGACCCGAGAAGGCACGCGCCAGCGTACCGCGGTCGATGTATTCGAGCTCGCCGCCGATGGGCACGCCACAGGCGATGCGCGTGGCCAACAGATTCCGCCTACGCGCCAATTCACCGATATAGTGGGCCGTGGCCTCACCCTCCACGGTCGCGTTGGTGGCAAGTATGACCTCGCGCACCGTTCCGCCGTCGAGCAAGGTCTCGAGCTTGGGCAGGCCGAGCTCGTCTGGGCCAATGCCGTCCAGGGGCGACAGCCGCCCCATCAATACGAAATACGTGCCGCTAAAGGCCCCCGACTGTTCCAGGGACACAAGGTCCGCGGGCGACTCGACCACGCACAAAAGCCCCGTGTCGCGCCGTGCAGATCGGCAGATCGCGCAGGTCTCGGTTTCACTGAAGTTGTTGCACCGCTGACAATGGCCGATGCGCTCCACGGCGTGCAGAAGGGCATGGGCAATATTGCGCGCCGCATCGCGGTCGCGTCCCAGGAGATGGAACGCCATGCGCTGCGCCGACTTGGCCCCGACGCCTGGCAGACGCTTGAGTGCGCGCTTTAGATCCTCCAGCGCCTTCGTGTCTTCGATCAAGGTTAAAACGGGAGGTTCAGGCCGGGGATATTGAGACCGGCTGTCAGTCCAGAGAGCCGCTCCTGACTCATCTGTTCGGCCTTGCGCACGGCATCATTCACCGCCGCGGCGACGAGATCCTCCACGACCTCGCGATCTTCCTTCAGCAAGGACTCATCCAGGCGCACCTTGCGCACGTCATTGCGGCAGGTCATCGTCACCTTGACGAGACCGCCGCCTGCCTGCCCTTCCACCTCGAGCGTGGCGAGCTCGGCCTGGGCCTTGCGCAGATTCTCCTGCATCGCCTGCGCCTGCTTCATGAGCTGCCCGATACCACCCTTCATGCCTTTTGCTCCTCTGGTTTGTCGCCACGCGGGCGCACCGAGTTCTCGTTGACGCGCGCGTTGAATGTGCGCTTCAAGGCCTCCACCCCGGGGTCGTCGGCCAGCGCCTCGCGCGCCCGACGCTGCGCGGTATCGATGGCCTCCTGGCGCAATTGGGCCGGAGTACCAGTCACCGAACCCACCACGACATCCACCGCCACGGGCCCCTTATAATAGGCGCAAAGCGCCTTCTTTAACATATCGACGCGCTCCGGATTCAGGAGTTTGCCGGCCTCCGAATCCACGGTCACCACAAGACCATCGCCCTTTTTCCCAAGCACGGCATTCATGACGATATGCTTCATGAGTCCGGTAAGCCCCAGACTCTCCAGCACGGATTCGGGCCCTGCCACCTCCGGCACCTCCGCCGGC
>NZ_JBTRWP010000032.1:11631-30626 GCF_054609335.1 Acidiferrobacter sp.
CCGGCACCTCCGCCGGCGGCGCAAGCTTCGGCGCAGGCGGAGGTTCCCTACGGCTCGCGCTCAGGGAGTCCATATTGGCCGACACAGACATCGCCTGGGGTGCCCGTGGCGCAGCCGCCGGGGCCACCTGTGGCTCGGCGTGGCGCGGAGTGGAAGGGGGCGCGGGCGCAACGCTTACACCCTCCTCGGCCGGGCGGAACGCGAGCATCCGCAAGACGGTCATGCGCAAACCGGTCTCGGGATCCGGTGCTACGGGCAGCTGGCGGCGTCCCAGGCAACCGATCTCGTAGCAGAGCTGAACCAGCCCCGGATCGAGCCGCGCTGCTATGGCCTGAGTCCATTCATCGACCGACTCCGCGGTCACAGCCTGCGCCACGGCGATGTCATGCCAGAGTCGCACGAGGTCGGCCAGAAACGCCTCGGGCTCCACGCCCAAGGAATAGGCTTCGTCGATATGCGCAAGGAGCGCCGCGCCATCGCCATCCGCCAATGCCGTCACGACCCGACGCACGAGATCCGGCGCCACCGTCCCCAACATCTCCCGCACCGACGCCTCGCGCACCGCGCCACCGCCGGCGGCGATCGCCTGGTCGAGCAGACTCAACGCGTCGCGCGCGCTCCCATCGGCGGCCCGCGCAAGCGGCGCAAGGGCGCCCTCATCGAACGCCACGGCCTCCTTGCGGAGTATCGAGGCCAAGTGGTCGCGGATCTGCGCGTCGCTCAAGCGGCGCAAGGCGAATTTCTGACAGCGTGATAAGACCGTGACGGGAAGCTTCTGCGGATCCGTAGTCGCCAATATGAACTTGACGTGCGGCGGAGGCTCCTCCAAAGTCTTCAACAGCGCATTGAAGCTGTGGGTCGACAACATGTGCACCTCGTCGATGAGGTACACTTTGTAGCGTCCGCGCGTCGGGGCGTACTGGACGTTATCGAGGAGTTCGCGGGTATCATCGACCTTGGTGCGCGAGGCGGCATCGACCTCGATCAGATCGGTGAACCGCCCGGCATCTATCTCCTGGCAGGCCGAACAGACTCCACAGGGGTCGGGGCCCAGCCCTTGCTCGCAGTTCAGGGCCTTGGCGAGGATGCGCGCGACCGTGGTCTTGCCGACACCCCGGATGCCACTGAAAAGATAGGCATGATGGACGCGTCCCTCGCCCAGGGCGAAGCGCAGCGCGCGGACCACGGAATCTTGCCCCAAAAGCTCCGGGAAAGCGCGTGGACGCCATTTACGCGCGAGCACCAGGTAGCTCATGAGGGTCCTCGCAACCGAAAATAGGGTGGCGGCTTAAGCCGGCCCGACGCTGCACCCGACCGGATCGCTACGGCTGCTTCCTTCCGGACCTGACCGGGTTTACGATCGGTCGCCACAGCGGGGGTCGGCCGTCACCGCCATTGAGACACTCTGGAGGAAATCTTCCAGGGCGCAGAGGTTAGCATAATGAGAACAAACCGGCAAAACGTCCTCTGGCAGTTCCCTTGCCCCCGAAACCGCGGGGACGCCACCCCCAGCGCACGCCCCCAAAGTCCGACTCGATGAGTGCCGGACGCATCAGGGAACGCCTCGACGCCGGGATAACGGCGGGACGCAGGGTCTTCGGCGACCTCTATCACGCCCTCATCATCATGGGCTGGCCCACGTTCGTGCTCGGGGTCGGCATCGTCTTCCTGCTCGCAAACGCGGGGTTCGCGCTCGCCTACCTGGCGCAGCCGGGCGCCATCGTGCACGCGCGGCCGGGATCCTTCGCGGATGCTTTCTTCTTCAGTGTCCAGACCATGGCCACCATAGGCTACGGGATCATGTACCCGGGCACGCTCTACGCTAACGTGCTCATGAGTCTCGAGACCCTGATGGGCTTGTTCGGCGTGGCGTTCGCAACCGGTCTTGCCTTCGCCCGCTTCTCGCGCCCGCGGGCGCGCATCCGCTTCAGTACCGCCGCCGTGGTGAGCCTGTACCACGGTGTGCCGACACTCATGTTCCGCGTCGTCAATGAGCGCGGCAACCAGATCCTCGAGGCCCGCGTGCGCATGACGCTCATGCGCAATGAATTAAGCCCCGAGGGCCACCATATGCGCCGGTTTCGGGACATGGTCTTGTTGCGCGATAGTACCCCGAGCTTCAGCTATTCTTGGACTGTGATGCACCCGATCACAGGCTCGAGCCCGTTGAGCGCGGCTTCCCGAGAGACCCTGGAGGCCGAAGGTGCCGAACTGATCGTGATCCTCGCGGGCCTCGATGAGACCCTGGCGCAGACCATACATGCCCGCCACGTCTACAAGCCTGCGGCCATCCATTGGGGCTACCGCCTACGCGACATACTCGCCCAAGACCCACATGGCCGCTACGTGGTCGACCGCCGCGATTTCGACTCCATCGAACCCGAAGCGGCCGATTCGCCGAGCACCGGAACCGCGCACTGACCCCGAGGGAGGGGTGGTCCCATGACGACCCTGGAAATGGGCGTTGCCAGTTACATTGCCAGTTACGTGGATAGAAAAGCCGGCACCATGACTATGGCGCGCGGGACGCGGCGCCTCTTGCGCGACACAGCGAAGATTCGGTTTACCTCGACAGCCTCCTTTGCGAGGGTCTTGTCGCCCGGCAATCGCGAGCCGCTGCGCATCATCGCGGAAAGGGCGTCCACACCGCTCGATGAGCCGGCACGCATCACGCGCCAAGCCCCATCGAATCTGTCGCGCACCTTGCGAACGCTGGAAGGCTTAGGCCTAGCCCCCTTGTGGCGCGGACGGATCGCCCCCCAGGGAACGCGGATCGCGTGGAGATGGACACACCGCCCACCCATACCGCAAGCAAGCCGAAGCCCGCCTGCTTGCGCGCGGGTTTACGCAAGCGCCCATAAGAGGAGGGCGCGTACCGGCCGGCACGGCGGCGGGGCGTGGTCCCTTGATTGGGAGGAGCTTTGGGACGCGCGATCATTAGTCCGGCCCACCGGGAAGGTAGCGAGCTTATGATGAGAGGGTGGCTATATTCGCTGCTGGCAGTGGCCCTATGGTCCGCGAATTTTGTCATTGCGAACAAGGCGAGCGCCACGATTGCCCCTGTCGAATTGGCGTTTTATCGATGGCTCGTGGCCTTCATATGCCTGCTGCCCTTTGCGAGGCCCGCATTTGTGAGGATCCAAGATATCCTCAAGGACAAGGGGGGCGTCAGGAGGCTTGTCGTGACCGCCATAACGGGCGTGTCGGCATTGAATACACTTATATACCTAGCGGGGAAATCTGCGCCCGCGGTAGATCTTTCGCTGATATCAGTGGCCTCACCCGCCTTCATTGTGGCCATCAACTGCTTGGTGTTTAGACGACGCGTCAGGTCTGCGACATGGCTCGGCGTCGGGATGGCAATGATGGGCTGTGTCTGGCTTATCGGAACGGACGGCACTTCGTCATTGGCGGGCCTCAAGGTATCGATGGGAGATCTGCTGATGGTTACGGCATCCATCACGTTTGCGGTTTATACGGTCGTCCAGCGGGTACCCAAAGGGATGGCCGATGGGGAATATCTGCTTCTCTTGATATTCACAGGACTGGTGGGACTGCTGCCTTTCTATCTCTTGCGCGAGGCTTTGTACGGATTCTCTCCGATAACCCTGGATACAGGCGCGTATATTCTGTATCTGGGGGTGTTTGCATCCTTGGTGGCCTTCTATCTCTGGAACAAATCGGTGAAGCTCATAGGGGCATCCAGGACTGGGGTCTCTTACTATGCGCTGCCATGCTTTGTGTACCTCATAGAATACGTCGCGGGCGGGAAGGTGCTTAGCGGTGCGGTGGTGGGGAGTTTTGCGCTTATCGTTGCCGGTGCGCTCGTCATTCATTTTACGGCCACGGAGGCGACCGAGGGTGCGACCGCGGCGTCCAGAACCAGAACGAGTGAAACATAGGCCAAGATTACAGGGGCCCCTTGGCGGGGACGACCCACAGACGCCGGATCTGACCGCGGCAAAGGTCCCCACCGAGCCCCACCGGATGGGCGCCATGGGCGCCATGGGCGGAAGGAGCGGCAGCGAATCGCACCACTCAACGCCGCGTCATACCGACCGTAGCGCCGCCGGGAACCACCGCATTTCGGTGTTCTATCTCAGGGTTCTATCTCAGGCCACACTTACGGCCTGCGCCGTAAAGGCCGCGTAAGCCTCTCCCTGCGCTCACCCAGCGGGCCTAGGCGTAGATAAAGAGGTGCACATCATAGGTAGGAGCGGCTACGCCGGCGTTCGGACTGCCGCTCTGAAGTGGCGGAGAGGGAGGGATTCGAACCCTCGGTACGCTTTTGGCGTACACACACTTTCCAGGCGTGCTCCTTCAACCGCTCGGACACCTCTCCCCGGAGGGCGCCAAGACTAACCCAGCTTCGCCGTTCGCGCAACGATAGGGCCTATAGGCCCGCCTAAGGAAGGGCGTTATACTGCGCGCCCATGGGCAAGC
This sequence comes from Acidiferrobacter sp., assembly GCF_054609335.1. Classification (NCBI taxonomy): domain Bacteria; kingdom Pseudomonadati; phylum Pseudomonadota; class Gammaproteobacteria; order Acidiferrobacterales; family Acidiferrobacteraceae; genus Acidiferrobacter; species Acidiferrobacter sp. The sequence continues at coordinate 16,075 of NZ_JBTRWP010000032.1, forward strand.
CCAATCTCCTGAAGACCCAGCCTCCTTTCACGGACCGCGCCACGCAGCTGTCGCGCCATAGCACCCCCTATCGGGACCCTCTGGCGCGCATCCATTGGGAACGGCTGTCCGAACACGCGTTCTGGCTCCCCGAGCAGGCCGTGTCACTGTATGGGATCGAGCAATACGACGCCTTGCCGCTCGATGTCCGCAAAAGGCTGTCCCATTATGAATTCGCCCGCTTCTTGAGCGCCGGCGTCTGGCTTGAGAGCCTGTTTTTGCAAAGACTGGCGCGCGCCGCGCTCAAAGGTCCGCGCGCGACCCGTATCTACCACCTCCACGAACTGCGCGAGGAGGCCGGCCACAGCCTCATGTTTCTCGAGTTCTTCGAACGCACCGACCTCGATACCGCCGTGCTCGACGCACCTTTCGACCCCTGGCTTACGGCGCTCGGCCGCAGACTCCCCTTCCATTCGACGCTTTTTTGGAGCGCTATCCTATTGGGCGAGGAGATACCGGATCGACTCAACCGCTATGTGAGACTGCATGCCCAAGGCGTCTGCCCGGTCCCAGTTGAGATCTGCGCCCTCCACAGCACCGACGAGGCGCGCCATATCGCCTATGGGCGGGAAGTGCTGAGACACAGGCTCGAACAGGCGGGAAGCCTCACGCGCATTCTTCTTGGGCGCGCCCTGAACACACTCCTGCATCGCTTCGTAACGACGTTCTACTACCCGCCCCAATCGCTCTACATCCATGCCGGACTCCCAGCGGGCCCGTGGGCGGCGCGTGCCGCCACGCACCCCGCACGCCAACAGTTCGTCGCACACTGCCTGGGGCCGACCGTGGCCCGCCTGCGCGGGCTCGGTCTGACCGTCTCCTGGCCCTAGACGCGAACGCCTAGTTACCGCTTCCCGAATCGCTACCGTTCCCCGTCCCACCACTGGTCATGCTCTTTACGACAAGATCGTTACGCACGCTCACGACGCCTGACGTTTCGCGGGCGATGCGCATGGCCTGGCGTACTTGGCTTGCCCGGTTGACAAAACCGCTCAATATGACGTGACCGCGATACGTGTCGACCTTGATCTGGAAGCCCTGTAGTACCTGATCCTTCAGGATGCCCGCCTTGATCTTCGAGGTGATGGCCGCGTCATGAAAGTATTGTCCCGTGGTTTCGCGCGAGGGCGTACTCGAACAACCCGCCCCCAGGGCCAACACCGTCCCAACAATGGCGCTCGCCAATACCCTCTTCGGGCCCAACATCCTCTGTTTGTTCGTCATCATGCCGCCCTCTTGTTGTTGTTCCTGAGCTAGATTGTCGCAGATGGCTCGCCTAGCGCATCAATTCTTGAGCGAATCCACCCACTTCTGAATGTTCTCTCGCGACTCTCCATGGCGCTCCTGGATCTTACCCAGAAGTTTATCGTAGTTGCCCTTGATTTCCGTGAGGTCGTCATCAGTAAGCTTACCCCAACGACGCTTAGCCTCACCCTTCACCTGCGTCCACTTCCCCTGTAGCTGTTCTTTATTCATGGCTGAAGGCTCCTCAAGTTTAAGGGATTTTGTTGGGAATGGGCCCCTTTAAGACCCGTAACCGCCGGATCCACCGTCCTGGTGACCTTGGTCGTCACTGCGATGGCGCTCGTCACTGTGATGACGCTCGTCACTGCGCTGGAAGTGGCCGGGGTGTGCCCCCCTTACCGCGGATCCCGCATGGATTCTAGACGTACCGTCGCTCAAGCCATGGTAGATCGCCGATCGGACCTGCGCCGCAGAAGCTGCAACCGATCCGAAGGCCAAGGCCACGCCCACGCCCACTATAAGATGTTTCAGATCCATCCCTACCCCCTTCGTTCGACAATGAAAACTCATTGTCGAACGAAACACAGGAGGTCGAATCTGACCTTAGGCCATGCGGGCCGCCGGTTCCAGGCTGATAGCACGAGGGGCACGAAGATAGGGCGCCACAAACGGGGAAATATTGCGGGCGCGAAGCGACGGCTCAGCCGCTCCGCGCCCCAAAAACTCGAGCAGCCACACTTGGTGCCCAATCTCCTCGTGCAGAATGGCGAGCACGAGATTATAGGTCCTGTTGTCTTTGCCCGAGGTCACGCTGCAAAGGTGCGTGTAGGCCCGCACCGACTCCTCGGCGGCCTTGAGCAGTATGGGGAGGATCTGCGGGGCGTCCGCCTCGGCCGGGAGATTGCGCAAATCACCCAAGCCCCCGACCTCGCCTGTAACTGTGGCCGGCAACCGCCCGCCCAGCTCGTAGATCCGCGGGACGAGCGCCTCAAAATGGTTCCGATCCTCTTCGCGGGCGTCTTCGACAACACGCCGTAAGGCATCACCCTCGACACCCACGAGATGCATCCGAAGTAATGTGTAATAGTAGTAGTTACCCATCTCGGCCAGCGCCCGCTCGACCAAAAGATCAACCAAACGCTCAGCATCCACGCCGCTCGACTCTACAAGATCCCTTGCGACACACCTTGTCATAACACCCTCCTTCAAAGGTTCCCGTGCGGTGCCGCTTCCGGCACCCACTCTCGGGCCAACCTATTGTCGGATGGACGCGTCCGCTCGGCGATCAGACCTTGGTCCTACAGCTTACTGAAACCCGGGGGTGGCCCGCTCGTGGGTCGCTTACTCCGCGCCCCGCGACGCGCTCGCGACCTTAGCGGCGGCGCTTGCCACCGCATCGCCTGCCTTTTCGCGCCCCTCATCCATGGCATCCGCCACGCGCCTCGACACGTTCCGGGTCGCGTCGCGCGCCGCGCCTACGGCACTGCGCACAGCCCCGGAAACGCTGTCGCCTTTGGATTTCGCAAACTCGCCCAAAGACGATCGGATCTCACGCCCGGATTTCGGCGCCAGAAGCGTAGCGACCGCATAGCCCAGCGCCACGCCACTTATGAACATCATGACCTTCGCCCCGGCACGATCCGAAGCCGCAGGCAGATACTGTGCATTCATTTCCATACGTACACCTCCTCAACGGGAAAGACCGGGCGTCACGCGTCCCGTGGACTGCGCCCCGCCAAATAATAAATAATCATACCCACGAGCGGAAACACCAACACCACCACGATCCATATCACCTTGTGGCCGACGCGGGCGGAGCCGAGCAATATGCTGATAATCGCTATAATGTCCAATATCGCGACGATCGTGCCCAGTAACGAGTATGAGCCCATGTCCCTCACCCTTTGTTTTCTTGCGAGCGTGGTGACCAGTCTACCCGGTACAACGGGGTCCGCCATCGACCTCAGGACCTACACCGAAACACCCCTTTGAAAGCCCCTTGAGGCCGCTCTCGCATGAGCTTCTCGGCCGTAACGACATGCGAGGAACCCGCCGCAGCACTGGCCGCCTTCGGGCCCCGATGTGCCTCACCCGACGCATTGCCGCACTGACGCCCTTGACGACTTCTCGGAACACCTAAAACAGCGAAGGCTGCCGCGTGCACCCCCCAATGCACCTTGCGCGCACGGGGCCTGGGCTGGGCCTTGCCTCGGATCAGGTAGGAAAGATGTAGTGGAAGAACTCCGTGCGGCTCGACACTCCACACTTCTCATAGATCGTGCTGATATGCTGCTTTAGGGTCTTCTCCGAATTTCCCGTCAACCTCGCCATTTCCTGGGTCGACAGGCCCTTTAGGAGCAGTCGCGCGACCTCGCATTCCTTATTCGTCAAGCTCGCTTGATTCAAGGCCCGCTCGCGCGCCCCGATCAATCCCTTGGGCTCTTGCCACAAACGCTCCAGGACCCGCTTCAAATCGCTCGTGGAGAACGGCTTTTCGAGCAGATAGGCGGCGCCGTGATTCAAGGCCTCCTTCACACGATTTTGATCAGCGAAGGCGCTGATCACGACCACCGGCATTGGCATCCCGGCCTGCTCGATCTTCCGCAACACTTCGAGACCGTCGGGCTTACCCGTATCGAGCATAATGTCCGTAATCACCGCATCATAAGATGCTTCTTTCCAAGCGGCCGCCGCCTCTTCGAACGTCGACACCCATCGGCACGCCATGCCCAGCCCCTGGAGGGATTGGGAAAGTGCCTGCCCCGCCACAGTCTCATCTTCGATCAACAGTATCTGCCGTGTCCGACGCATCGCACTCGTATCGCGCCGCCGCGACTCCTGCATCCCTGCGGACAATCCGCTTCTTGCTAGCCGTACCGTCATTTGCATCCCCTTTTTTTGATATCCCACATTCTTAATATCGCCGACCACTATATAGCCGCCCACGAACTCCTGTCACGTCCTCACTGCACCGCGCCCCGCACGGGCACGGCGACACGTCCCTTGCGGCTTTTAGCAGCAAGGAGCTGTGCATCAGCCGCGCGCCGCAAAAACTCTGCGGAAGTCGCCGGATAGGTGGAAACGCTATAGGAAAACCGCATCGGCCATAAAGACATGGTGCTTTCCGCTACGTCTTTTACAAGCCTCATGGCAAGCTCGTGGGCCAGGCGCTCGCCGATCTCCGGGAGGATCATGGCGAACTCATCGCCCCCTATGCGACACGAGACGTCCGCCCCTTTGCGCGCGCGCTCGGCCAAGACCTTGGCGGTGCGCCGCAAAATCTCGTCGCCCCCGGACAGACCCAGGTGCGTGTTGGCCTCTTTGAAATCATCCAGATCGATCAACAGCAAGGATACGTCGCGCCGATACCGCTCCGCGCGCGCCAACTCGCGATTCAGCGCCAGATCGAACGTCCGGCGGTTGCCAATCCCCGTCAACGGGTCGTGCTCCGCAAGCCACGCCATGCGCGCGTATTCCGCGCCATTTCTGACACTCAAGGCTAATATACGCGCGCAGGCCTGGGCAAAATGCCGTTCCCAGGCGGAGAAGTCTTCACCGGCACCGTCGCGAATAAAGTCCAGGCGCCCGACGCACACATAGTCGACCGCAAGCGGCACCGTCAGCACAACAACGCCGCGTTCGGAACCCGGTTCCACCTGAAAATAGGGCAAGGCATCGACGGCCCCGCCCCCTGCCACATGGAGTACGTCGAGGTCGCATAAGCTGGTTTCAGGAGAGCGCTTGAAACTGCAATCACCGATGGTGGCGCCCGCGCTAGGTCGCGACCAATGCGCCCGCACCCCCATGACGTCGTTCTCAAGCTGCAGGACTACGACGTGCTCACACGGTATCAGCTCGGCCATGGCCGTGACGGTCGCCGGAAGCGCCTCGTCGAGGTCCAAGGACTTGCCGGCAAGGTACGCGATCTGCATCAGCCAATCGAATCCCGTCCCCTCCGCCTTACCGCGGCTCTCATCCGGCCCCATCTCATCGCGTCCATTGTATGACGGGGCCATTGTACAAACCGGCCGCCCTGCCATTATCGGACATTAGTCGGACAATGTTTATGAGTTCCATAAAAATGTCGAAAACTCATGAGACCGCTTTGGCGAGCGTAGCCCGTACCGTCTCTATCAGGGTACCGACACCAAAGGGCTTCGCAAGATAGCCCGCGAATAGAGCGCCCCGGGTCTTTTCCCGGGCACTCGCCTCATCGTAGCCACAGCAGAGAAGTACAGGCACGCGCTCGTCCAAGGCGTGCATCTCCTTGAAGGCGTCTTCTCCACCCTTGCGCGGCATGGAGAGGTCCAACACCACGAGATCGATTTCCGTCATGTTTTCGCGGAAAATCCGCACTGCCTCGACCCCGTCTGGGGCGACCAGAACGCGATAACCAAGCGGCTCCAAGGCGCGCTGCGCGAGCGAGCGCAGCATTTCCTCGTCATCCACAAATAAGATAGTGCGGTGCTCGGCTTCGCGCACCCTCTGCACCTTCTCGGGCCTGCGGCGTTCGCGTTCCGGGGCGGCTGGCAGCACGATACGTACAGTAGTACCACCCCCTGGGCTCGTATCGATATCAATACCGCCGCGATAGGCCTTCACGATACTCAAGACCACGCTCAGACCGATGCCGCGCGCCCCTTCCTTGGTGGTAAAGAAGGGCTCGAAGACCCGCGCCGTCAAGGCCGAGTCCATCCCACGGCCTGTATCCGAGACCTCGAAGACCGCGTGCGGGCCCGGCTGCGGCCATCCGTAGGCGAACCTCCCGCGTTCGTCGTCCCCTATGTCCACGCGATCCGTGGTAATCGAAAGCGTTCCACCCGCCTCAGCCATGGCCTCGCTTGCGTTCATGCACAGATTGAGCATCACCTGCTGAATCTCGGCAGGATCGGCCTCAATGGGTGGGATATCGGGTCGCAAAGCCTTGCGCACCACAATCGACTTCTGCATCCGTGAACGGAGGATGACGAGCATGGTCGTCACCATGCTGTTCAGATAAACGGGCTCCAAGGCGCCCTTGCCCGGTCCTGCGAAATCCAAAAGTTCGCGATTCAGCTCGGCGGCGCGCTCGGACGCCTGGATGATAGTCTCGATGTCCGCTTGCACGGCGTGCTCTGGCGGCAGCGCCATACGGGCAAGCTCGGCGCTGCCAACGATGCCTGTTAGGATATTATTGAAATCGTGCGCGATCCCGGCGGCGAGCACGGCGGTATTCTCATGCTTCTGCGATTTGATGACGAGTTCGCGCAATCGTTGGGCGTTGTCCTCCGATTCGTGGCGACGACTCACGTCGCGCGATACCGCAACCCAGTATCCGGGAACGCTCAATGGGGCGGCGGAAAACTCGGTCCACGACATCTCGCCGTCGCTTCGGTAATCGATGAGCTCGGCACGCACCGGATGTCCTGCGCGCAACTCATGGCGTATTTCGTCGAGTTTGCGCATGTCGGTTCGGGGGCCAGGCGAGAGACACAGGAGACGGTCGCTTGAATACCCACTCACGGCGCCCATGCGTCGGACGCAGGCTGGGTTGCGGTAGACGATCTCATGGCCATCGTTCGGCCGGCTGCGCGCGATTAAGACCGACTCCTCTAGATAGGACAGGATCTCCCCTACAAGCTCGCGCCCCACGCGCCGGTAGGCGATCCCTTGCAGGCGCGCACCCAGACGCCCCACTTCCTTGGTCGAGAGCGCGTCGAGCGCCCCCCAGCGCAGAGCCGCGGTGACTAGCCCCTCTTCGATCTTCTCGGTCACCACGATGACAGGCCGCAGGGCCACGGCCTGCGCCCAATCACGCCACTGCCGGAACGCCGACTCGCCCACGAGCACTACGTCTTGCGTCAGATCCTGAAGTTGCGCAGAAGCGGCCTCCGACCACGGAAGCTCCTTCAGGTCGACATTCAATTCCTCATCCCGACAGACCTTCGCAACCCACGGCAGGTCCACGCCCAGACACAATATCGACAGAGTTTCCTGGTTAGCGGTCATACGGGGCACTCGGTCTCTCGAAACGATAAGGGGGGTAACAAACGCGCGAATCTCATGCCGACTGAAAACGCAGCACGAAGCGCGTCCCGGCAGCTCCTGTATAGCCCAGCGACAAGGGTGCTCCGGCGGCGCTCGCCAAGGCATGCGCGATGGCAAGCCCAAGACCCATACCGCTCGTGTTAGTCGCAGTCAGCGGCTCGAACAAACGCTCCCGGACCTCGTCGGGCAGACCCGGGCCGCTATCCTCCACCCACATCTCCACGTCATCACCGACCCGCCGAACCTGCACCCATAGACTGCGCGCGGCCGATGGCGGCTGCTCCGACAGTATCTGCAGGGAGTTCAGTATCAAATGATCGATGGCCTGCACCAAGAACTTGGGGTCAGCGACCACCATGGTGTCGTGGTCTGCGTCCACGCTGAGATTCACCCGCGATTGGCGGGCGAGCGGGCGCACCATCTCCGAGACCTCGGTCAGCACCTGGGCAAGACCGACCGGGCGGCGCGCGATCTCTCCGGAAAACTCGCTGATCTGGGCTACCACCTTGCGGATGCGCATATTGATGCGTTCGAGCTGTTCGAGGACCTGTGTGCGCACCCGGTTGGGGTCGACGGTGGGGGACTCAAGGGCTTCTATAAGGAGTTGGATATTATGAAGGGGGTTGCGGACATCATGGAGCACAGCCGACAGGCTGATCCAGAGCGCCTGATTGCGCTCCACACTCATGAGGCGTTGCCTGAAACCTTCGGACGTGACTAGCGCCTGCGCAAGCTTGGTTCGCGCCCTGATCCACGCGACGAAGGCCCCCGCCCCTCCGCCCACCAGCGCGGGTACCCCCAGCAACAAGAGCGCCGGATCACGCAAGGATACCAGCGCCGCCGACAGCCGGTAGTGGTATTCGAGATAGCCCACGACGAGCCCTAGAACCACACCGCCGAGAGTATAAAACGCGCCGCTCAAATCCTGCCGAATGGCCCCTTGATAAGGGTGCCGCGCGCGCAAATAGAGAAGATTGGTGGGATTCGCGCGGTCTTTTCTCTGCCCCGCAGCCCTACCAAGGCTGCTCGTCACACGACCGCTATCGTCTTGCTCAGGACAACTTCCTGTCATGAATCCGTCCTCTTCGCCGCCACTACTACCGCGAAGCCCGATTCGGAAAACGCTCGACCCGCGCTACCATATTTCGGTATCGCAGGCTAAGTCGGCCAACCTTGGCCTTGAGCTCTCCAATAATGGCGGAGAGGGTGGGATTCGAACCCACGTGGGGCAATGCCCCCAACAGATTTCGAGTCTGCGCCGGTATGACCGCTTCGGTACCTCTCCCAGGCCGCTAAGCTTAACTGGAGTCGCCAAGAAAGGATAGAGGGGGTATTATCGGGCCCATGTGCGCGACCAGCGATAGAATCAAGGGGGGCAACCCCCGGCTTTTGCGATGGATCGCCCAGGCCCCGTAGCCACCGCCCTGACGCTCGCCGCCCTTACGGCGATGCTGCTCGGCGGATGTTCATCTCACCACGCTCGCTCAAAACTCGTACGTCTGCCGGGCCAGAAGCGCGGCGAACTCGTAGTCCTCACCCGCACGGGACCGACGACCTATTATCAAGGCGCGCAAGGTCCGGCGGGGATGGAGTACGACATGGCCCGCGATTTCGCCGACTTCCTCGGACTGCGACTGAAGATCAAGGTCGTAGGCCATGATCGCGGCCTCCTCAAGGCACTCGCCGCAGGCAAAGGGGATCTCGTGGCCGGGCTCACCGTCACCTCGGCCCGCAAACGCCTGGTGCGCTTCGGCCCCCCCTATCAGATCGTGCATGAACAACTCGTCTACCGCGGCGGCACGGACAAGCCGGCGGCACTGAAGGACATCGTCGGCCACACCATCGAGGTGGTGGCGGGCTCGAGCGCCGAGACCACGCTCGACCACCTGCGGCAGACCCTTCCTCATCTGAGCTGGACCGATGCCTCGCACATGCAGGCCGACGAACTCCTCTTCCTGGTGTGGCAGGGCCTACTGCGGTATACGATCGCCGACTCTAATGTCGTCTCCGTCAATCGCCGCTACTACCCCGAGCTCCATGTCGCCTTCGCTATAGGACCGCCGCACCCGCTGGCCTGGGCCTTCCCCAAACACCGCGACACCAAGCTCTATCACGCCGCGTTCCGCTTCTTCACGCAGATGCGCCGTTCAGGGCAACTCGCCGACCTCATCGCCCGCTACTATGGCGTGACGCGCTACAACTACGTCCATATCCACACCTATCTCGAGCACGTTCGGGCGGCCTTGCCGATCTACGCCCCGCTGTTTCGCAGCGCCGGTGCCCGCTACCACATTCCCTGGCGCCTGCTTGCGGCGGTGGCCTATCAGGAATCGCGATGGGATGCGCGTGCCGAATCCCCGACGGGGGTCCAGGGCCTCATGATGCTCACCAACGACACCTGCCTTTCGCTCGGCGTCACCGACCGCCTGAATCCACGGCAAAGCGTCGACGGGGGGGCGCGTTACCTGCGCACACTCTTGGACGCCCTGCCCCCCGCGATCCCGCAGCCCGATCGCACGTGGATGGCGCTTGCCGCCTATAATATCGGCCAAAATCACCTTGAGGACGCCCGCTGGCTCACACGCGAACAGGGTGCCAACCCGGATCGCTGGGCCGACGTCGAGCAACGCCTGCCGCTGCTCGAAGACCCGTGGTGGTTTCGCAAGACACACTTTGGCTACGCCCCCGGTTATGTGGCCGTGCAGTACGTCAACCGCATACGCGTCTACTACCGCATATTGCGCCAGCTGCACCACACCACCGGCAACGACACCCGCTCTCTGCTCTTTCAGTTAAGCGAGCCCACGATCTGACGAAGGTGCCCGTCGCGCCCGAAAGAAATCCTGCAGCAAGACCTGGCATTCAGCGGCCAATACGCCACCACTGACCGCCACGCGGTGATTGAATCGGGGCTCGTTTGTGAGCGTAAAGACCGAGCCCGCGGCCCCGACGCGCGGGTCGGGCGCCCCAAATACGACGCGCGCGAGTCGCGCATGGACAAGCGCCGCCGCGCACATGGCGCAGGGCTCCAAAGTCACATACAAGACGCAATCCTGCAGGCGATAGTTGCCGATCTGCTGCCCTCCCGCGCGCAAGGCCAGGATCTCGGCATGAGCGGTGGGATCGTGCAGCGCGATCGGGCTATTGTAGGCCCGCGCAATCGCCTCGCCCGCGCGCACCAGCACGGCCCCGACCGGCACTTCGCCCGCCGCCGCGCCGCGCCGCGCAAGCGCAAGCGCCTCCGCCATCCAAAACTCGTCCTCCAGCACTCGCCCGCCCCCACACATAACTAGTCCCAAACAGCGCCGACCCGTGAGGCCTGTCTCCGCTCTTTGCGGAGACGACCTGCCACTCATGGCGCGATCGCTTATACTAACGCGCCGCGCAGCCCATCGCTCGCCGATGTTGCGCCGATCACCCCAATAGGTAGTAAGTCAGGAGCCCCATGCCGACACCGCAGACCCAAGACGCCGATATCACGCGCTTCGTGGTGCGCCTGGGACTTGTGAGCCTCTTTGCTGATTTTGCCTACGAGGGGAGCCACGCCATCCTCGGCGCCTTCTTAGCGACCCTCAAGGCAAGTCCCGTACTCGTGGGCCTCATCGCCGGCACAGGCGAACTCTTGGGCGCGGGCGTGCGCTTCTTCGCCGGACACCTCGCGGATCGGACGCGCCGCTATTGGCCGATCATGGCCGCAGGCTACCTCGCGAACCTGCTTGCCGTCCCAGCGCTCGCGCTCGCCGGCGATCTCTGGATCGCCGTGCCTTTGATATGGGCCGAACGACTTGGCAAGGGTTTTCGTACGCCAGCGCGCAATGTCGTATTGGCCCAGGCCGGAGAGCGCCTCGGCGTGGGACGTGCCTTCGGGCTCCACACCATCCTCGACCAATTCGGCGCCCTGCTAGGCCCCCTCATGGTGGCCGGGATCGTGGCCGGCTTCGGTTACCACGCCGCCTTCGCCTCCTTGCTCGTGCCGGCAATGGTCTCGCTCGCCATGCTCGTCTCTGCGCGCACCCTGGCACCCCCCCTCAAGGCGCGGCCAGCCGCCGAGCCCATGGTGGCCCTGCCACCACTCTTCTACGGCTACATGGCCTTCGCCGCGCTCACGGTCATGGGGCTTGCCCATTTCATGTTCTTCTCCTACCACTTGGCCATGATTCATCGCCTCGCACCACCGTGGATTCCCGTGCTTTACGCCTTGGCCATGGCCGTAAACGGGCTCACCGCACTCGTCGCTGGCCGACTCTTCGACCGCATCGGCCTCAAAGTTCTTTATCTGCTCCCCTTGCTTCTTTTGATCGCAGACCCCCTGCAGTTTCTGTCGCAGTCACCACTGGCCCTCGCGGCGGCCGCGGCCGTCTGGGGCGCAGCCCTCGGGGTCCAGGACGGCGCCTTGCGGGCTGGGATCACTCGTCTTGTCCCCGCCCGGCGACTGGGGGCGGCCTTCGGTCTGTTCGACGTGGGCTTTGGTCTGGCCTGGATGGTTGGAAGCCTCGCCATGGGCGCGCTCTACCGCATTCGTCCGGGCGATCTCGTGCGCTTCGGTACGGCAACGGAAGTGCTGGCGCTAGGCGTGCTCACCCTCCTCGTATTGCGCACGAAAAAGGCCAAGGCCGCTTAACGCCGACCCCTAGGCCGCTCGTAGGATAGGACGGGAATCGTCGGGGACCGGTTAGGGAAAAATCCCAATCGCCTTATAAAAAGCCATCATGAGGGGGTTTGAGAAGGCGAGCATGGCGGCGATGATCATGAGCCACACCTTGTGAACATGAAAGCGCGCGTCCATTTCGGTCCGTAGGTTCCTCTCAAGACTATCCATCTTGTCGTTGAGATGGCGGCCCACACCGTCAATCTTTTCATTGAGGGCCCCGATTTTGTCGTCAAGATTACGGGCCACGCCGTCGACCTTGGCGTTGAGGCCCCCGATCTTGTCCTCAAGGTTACGGGCCACGCCGTCGATCTTTTCATTGAGGCCCCCGATCTTGTCGTCAAGGTTGCGGGACACGCCGTCGACCTTGGCGTTGAGGCCCCCGATCTTGTCGTCAAGGTTGCGGGACACGCCGTCGACCTTGGCGTTGAGGCCCCCGATCTTGTCCTCAAGGTTACGGGCCACACCGTCGATCTTTTCATTGAGGGCCCCGATTTTGTCGTCAAGGTTGCGGGACACGCCATCAATTTTGGTATTGAGCGCCTCGACTTGCACCCTCAATACATCCACCCGCGCCGCCACGAAATCGATTTGTATGCCGCTCTTCACGAGGTCGTCGCTGGTCGCCACGCCTTCGTTCAGGGCACCCATCAAGGCTCTGCTCATGGCGTGCGCCTCATTGTCGCCCACAACGCCCACCTTCACGGTGGAAATGTATTTGTCCGTATCGAAGAGTGTGCGCATGCATCCGCCCGTGCCACGGCATCAGCCAAGCCAACAAACGAAGGCGCGGCTTGCTCGTTCGCCAAGACACCATTCTGTTGGGTGCGCCTAGTTCTGTATACACGCCGTAGCGATACCTCCGAACGCCCGTCTCCCTCCACGAAAGCGCACGCTTGGGATTGTGCGCTGCCCCATGACACCCCGAAGGTTCGTGCCCCGGCGGCCATGAGCAGCGACCCGGCCCGCCTCCCGTGTGGGGCCTCACCACCCTAGCACCTCGCCCCCATCCATGCCGCCGCCGATCTTGGACAAAGATCCTGCATTTTCTGGCAGGAAGGCCCCCAGAGAGCACGGCCCGTGCGCCTCAAGGCCCTTGCCGCGTGCGTCATGGTCTCTCGCGTGTTTCGGTCAGGGATCGAGGGCCGCGTTGACCACCACCTCTCGTGCCGGTGAGATCGCGGTCTTCCGCGACCGTGGCTTTGGGTGTGATCGGAGTGGGGGGTGTCGCATCGGCTTGCCATCGCGCCGTGTCGCTCAAGCGGCGACGGCCTCCATCGGGGCCGCTGCCACCCTTATCCGGCGGCGCGCAGATCCGTCGTTTCGGTCCTGTCGGTGCGACACTTCCAGCGCTCGTGCAGCCGCACGACCTCGCCTATGACGATAAGCGTGGGAGGGCAAATGGCCTCCTGGGCCACGATCTGCGGCAGATTTGCGAGCGTGCCGGTCAAGACCCGCTGCTCAGGGGTGGTCCCCCGTTCGATCAAGGCCGCCGGTGTCGTGGCGGGCAAGCCGTGAGCCATGAGCTCGCGACTGATGGCCGGGAGCGCCGCGACCCCCATGTAGAACACGAGGGTTTGTTGCGGGCGGGCGAGCGACTCCCAGTTCAGCTCCAGGGTGTCTTTCCGGCAGTGGCCTGTGACGAAAACGCAGGACTGGGCGTAATCCCGATGGGTGAGCGGCAGATGCCCGTAGGCCGCGCAGCCGAGGGCAGCAGTGATGCCGGGTACCACCTGAAAGGGGATGCCGGCCTCTACGAGCGCGTCGATCTCCTCGCCACCGCGCCCGAACACAAAGGGGTCGCCACCTTTGAGGCGCACGACCCGCTGGCCGGTGGCGGCGAGAGCCACGAGCAGCTGGTTAATCTGCTCTTGGGGGACCGCGTGGTGTCCAGCGTTCTTCCCGACGTCGATGCGCTGCGCCTCGCGCCGGCAGAGCGCGAGAATGGGGGCCGCGACCAGGCGGTCATGGACGATGACGTCCGCCTCCTGCATGAGCCGCAGGGCGCGCAGGGTCAAAAGATCCGGGTCACCCGGGCCCGCACCCACGAGCGATACGAGGCCCGCGCCGTCCCCCTCGGGCCGCGCGAGTTCGCGATCGAAGACCTGAGCCGCCGCCGCGCCTTGTCCGGCCAGCAGCAGTTCGGCGGTCGGCCCCTGGAGCACGCGCTCCCAGAAGCGGCGCCGCGCGCGCGGCGAGGTGATCCGCTGACGGACCTCCGGGCGGCGCTTGGCCATGAAGGCGGCCAGCGCCCCATAAGTGGAAGCAACCAGACTCTCGAGGCGTGCCCGCAACAGCCGCGCGAGCACGGGCGAGGTGCCACCGCTCGATACGGCGATGAGCACGGGCGAGCGATCGATGACCGAGGGCATGATAAAGGTGCAGAGCGCCGGGTGGTCGACCACGTTGACCGGCACGCGGGCGGCCGTGGCGGTCTGATAGATAAGCTTATTGGTGGCGGCGTGATTGGTGGCAGCGATCACGATGCGCGCACCGGCCACATCCTCGACCGCGAAAGACCGTGCGATATGGGTGATGGCGCCCGCAGCCTTCATCTCCAAAAGCGCAGGCACGAGATCCGGCGACACGACGA
>NZ_JBTRWP010000033.1:0-30081 GCF_054609335.1 Acidiferrobacter sp.
CAGGTGGCGATCTTCACGGGTGCGCGGCGCGGCCATCGCCGCGTCCGGGCCTTAGAGGACGGGACACGGGCGACCGTTAGCCCTTGGGGGCCTTGAGGTAGCCTGCGGCGGCGAGTTCATTTTTCAAGGCCGAATGGATATAGCCCACGAGGACGTCGCGCCCCACGGTCACAGTCGGCACCGTGGTCGATCCGGTCTTATGCTTCATGTCCTGCAAAGCCGCGGGCCCGCGCGAGATATCGATACTGCGGAACGGGACCTTGCGGCGGTGCAGGTATGCACTCACTTGCCGACAGGGCGTGCAATGGGGGGCCCGGTACAAGATCACGGGGTGCAGGGAGCTCAAGGCCTTGCGCACCGCCGCAGGCGAGGTGCGGCCGCGCACATGCATGACATGCACATGGTGGACCGATGAAGGAGGTGGAGTATTCTGATAGGTAACAACCCCGTTGGGACCGACCCAACGATACAAGGTGGCGCCATGCGCCGCTCCCGCCAACATCAGGACACCCGCCCAAGCCGTCCAACGCGTCATCAGTTTCCCTCCGTTTCATAGAGCCCGCTCTGCTTGAGCAACGCGTCGATACGCGGCGCGCGGCCACGGAATCGCTCGAAGAGCTCGCGCGGATCGGCCTCCCCGCCCCGCTCCAGGATATTATGGAGAAAGGATAAACCCGTGGCACGATCAAACACGCCGCGCTCCTCGAAGGGACCGAACGCGTCGGCCGACAACACCTCAGCCCACTTATAGCTATAGTAGCCCGCGGCGTAGCCGCCGGCAAAGATATGGGTAAAGCTGTTCTCAAAGCGGTTGAAGGCAGGCGGCTTCATGATCGCCACCTCGTCACGCACGGCATCAAGCAATGCGTGCACCGATCCCGTGGCCGGATCGAAGAGCGCGTGCAGACGGATATCGAAGAGCGCGAACTCCACTTGGCGCAGCATCTGCAGGGCGGCCTGGAAGGTCCGCGCAGACCGCAGCCGCGCGAAGAGGTCGGCCGGCACCGGCTCCCCGGTCCGATAATGGGCGCCTATGAGGTCGATGACCTCCCGTTCCCAGCAGAAGTTCTCCATGAATTGGCTGGGGAGTTCCACCGCGTCCCAGGGCACGCCGTTGATACCCGAAACGGCCGGTTCATCGACCCGCGTGAGCATGTGATGGAGGCCGTGGCCAAACTCGTGGAACAGGGTCTCTACTTCGTCGTGGCGCAAAAGTGCGGGATGGTCGGCGGCCGGCGCGGAAAAGTTGCATGTGAGATAGGCGACCGGGAGGCTCGGGACCGGCCCCAGCTGTCGCACGCAGCACTCATCCATCCACGCCCCTCCGCGCTTGCGTTCGCGGGCGTAAAGATCCAGATAAAATTGTGCGCGCGCCTGCCCATCAGGGTCCGAGATCTCGTAGAAGAGCACATCCGGGTGCCAGACCTCGACGCCCGGCCGCTCACGGATCCGAACGTCGTAGAGTCGCTCGGTGAGGGTGAATAGCCCCTCGAGGACCCGCGGCAGCGGGAAATAAGGCCGCAGATCCTCCTCCGAAAACTGGTAGCGCTGCTCCTTCAGCCGTTCGCTGTAATAGGCCGTGTCCCAAGCCTCCAGGGACAGGTCATCGGCCCGCGCCAGGGTCGCGAGATCCGCGAGTTCCCGAAGCGCTGCGGGGCGCGCCCGCCGCGCAAGGTCTGAAAGAAACTCCTCGACCTCCGTGGCATCACGCGCCATCTTCGTCGCAAGGGAGTAATCCGCGTAATGGGGGAAATCGAGAAGCGTGGCCGCCTCGCGGCGCAGCGCCAGGATCTCGTGGGCCAGGGCAGTGTTGTCGTAACGCCCATCACCCGCCTCCGAGGCGCGCGTCACATAGGCCTCGTAGAGCTGGCGGCGCAAGGCCCGATCCTGGGCATAAGTCATGATCGGCACATAGCTTGGGGCCTGCAGGGTCAAAAGAAAACCCGCGAACCCCCGCCTCTGGGCCTCGGACCGCGCCTGCGCGAGCACCGAGGCTGGTATGCCCTGGAGCCGCGCCTCGTCTTCCACGACCAGACTGAAGGCATCGGTGGCGTCCAGGACGTTTTGTTCGAAGTGGCTCGTAAGTTCGGAAAGCTTTTCCTGAATAGCCTTAAAACGGGCCTTGGGGCCGGCCTCCAGGGCCACGCCCGACAGACGCATGTCGCGCAGGGCGTTCGTCACCACCTTCTTGCGGGCCTCGCTCAAGGACGCAAAGGCCGAGCCCTCGGCCACCGCCCGATAGGCACGATAGACGCGTTCGTCCTGGGCATAGCTCGTCTGGTAGCTGGTGAGGCGGCCGAGGCCTGCGTTGTAGGCCTCGCGCAGGGGGGCGCTGTCAGCCACCGCGTTCAGGTGCGCGACCGGCGACCAGAAACGTTTAAGGCGCTCCTGCGCTGTCTCGAGTGGGCCCACCGCGTCGTCCCACCCAGGCGCCGGGTCGCCTGACAGGCGCGCCTCGACCGTCGCGCGCGTCTCGTCGAGCATGGCATCGAGAGCCGGCGTGACCTGATCCGGCTCTATGTGGGCGAATCGTGGGAGACCATCGAGATAGAGCAGGGGATTGTCGTTCGCCATCGGTGTTCCTTGGATGATATCGGGCCTACTCTATCACGGGCCGCGGCCCCCCGAATCCTTCCACCTCGCCTGACGACCGAATCGGTACCGCTAGGCCGCGCCGACCTCGGCGCGCAGGCGCGCCAACACGGACTCCGTGGCCGGGCGCACGCCCCACCAGAGAAGAAAGGACTCGGCCGCCTGCTCGACCAGCATGCCAAGACCGTCCGCCACGGCGCAGGCACCGTGGGCACGGGCATGAGACAAAAAGACCTGGGCCTTGGGACCGTACATCAGGTCGTAGACGATCGCCCCCTCGAAGAGCGCATCGGGAAGCGCGGGCAGGTCCCCGGAAAGGCCCGCGGCCGTGGCGTTGATCACGACATCGAAGGGTGACGCGCCCGCGACGCCCGTGTCCGCGACACCGACGCGCGCATCGCGGCACGCGGCGACCAGATCCCGGGCCCGCTCGGGGTTGCGATTCGAGATGGCGAGGTGGGTGATGCCGGCATCCAGCAAGGGCCCCACGATCCCTTGCGCTGCGCCCCCCGCCCCCACCACCAAGACCCGTCGAGTCTGTAAAGACCAACCATGATTCACGGTCAGATCACGGATGAGACCCGCGCCATCGGTGTTGTCGCCAAACCAGCCACCCCCTTGCCAGGCAAGCGTATTGACCGCGCGGGCGCGCTCTGCCCGAGCCGAGGTCCGTGTCGCGAGGGCGTAGGCCTCGCCCTTCAAGGGGACAGTGATATTCGCTCCCCGACCCTCTTGCGCGCGGAACGCCGACAAGGCCTCCGCGAGACCCGCCGGACGCACCTCCCGGCGCTCGTAGCGCACATCAAGGCCCGTGAGCGCGCCGAAGGCCTCGTGTATCTCGGGGGACAGGCTGTGGCCTATGGGGTAGCCCATAACGGCATAGAGACTCATGGCGCGAGAAGATAGCCGAGAAAGACGGCGTAGAGAAGGCCGCCCGCCATCATATGGTAAGGGCGCAGGGCGCTCGCTTGGGTGATGCGCAGACGCAGGATCACGACGCCTGCGATGGTGATCAACATAGTGGTGAGGAGGAGCGGGGTCGGGCGCCAGGGTGTGAGCGTCATGCCGAGGGCGGGCAAGAGGCTCCCCTGAAACACGAGCGCGCCTGTGATGTTGCCAAACGCCAGAGTGTCCTGCCCGCGTCTTATCCAGAGCACACTGTTGACCTTCTCCGGCAACTCAGTCGCGATCGGGACGATGGCAAGCGCGAGGACAAGCACCGGGACATGGAGCAGCGGCGCGAGCTCCTCGATACCCACCACGAATCCCTGTGCGCCACCTATGATGAAGCCAAGCCCCAAGAGCAGCTGCACATACCGCAGCCCGGGGATGCGCCTCAAAACATGCCGCGCCAGATGCAGGCCGTTGCCCGCGCTGGTCTCGTGGCCGGCGGCCACCAGCGCCTTCGAGGCGCGCACGGTGACAAACACATAGGCCGCATAGCCTGCGACCAAGATGGCAGCCAATACCCGCCGTGGCGAACCCTCGGGCACATAGAGTCCCCCTAAGGCCAGCACAAAGAGGACGAGAAACCAGTCGAGATCGCGCCGCACGCCCCCGCGCTCGGGGGCCAGCGCACCGCGCAGCCCCCGGCTCTGCCAAGCGGCGACCCCCATGACACCAAACGCCAGGGTCGAGAGCATGAGTGGCGCGCCGAGCACCGCACCGACCGCAAGCCGCTCGCCCGCCCCCTGGTGCAGGGATGCAAGCAGGGGCACAGCCGTCTCGGGCAACGCGGTGCCAACTGCGGCAAGCAAAGAGCCCGTCACACCCTCGGACACCCCGAAGGCCGCGCCCACATGCTCGACTGCGTTTGTGAAGAGCTCGGCGCCCGCGAGAATCACGGGCAGGGCCGCAAGCAGGATAAGAAAGGCGATCACGCGCCCTTTCCCTCAGTGCGGCGCGTCGAGGGCCTTCTCCATTCCGGGAGGTACGGTCTCGGCGAAGGAACCGCGCGTGCTGATGCCAGCAAGCCAGCGCGCAAGCCGCGGATGCTTGCTGCGCCAGTCGTGCGCGTAGCGAAAATCGACATATTCGAGGGCCGAGGCAAGCCCCAGGTCGGCAATTGTGAAGCGCTCGCCCACGAGATAGGCCGCCCCTCGCTCGGCCTTGTCGGCCCACGCAAGGGCGCGGGCGATCTTATCCTCCTGGCGGGCAATAAAGGACCTCGACTGCTCGGCCTGCGGACGCCGGCCCTCCAGGAGACGGGCGACGGTGGCATCGACGATGCCGATGCCCAAGGTGTTCCAGAGCTGTGCGCGCAGGCGCTCGGCATCTCCCTGCGGGATCAGCCGTTCGGGTGTCAGCGTGTCGATATACTCGATGAGCAAAGCCGAATCGAATAAGACCTGACCATCATTGGTCTCCAGGACCGGGACCTTGCCAAGCGGGTTCATAGCCACGATGTGATTGCCGGCATCGTGCGGACTCTCCTGGATCCAGTCGAAACGGATATTCTTTTCGCGCAAGGCGATGCGGACCTTGCGCACATAAGGCGATGTCACATGACCGTAGAGCTTCACAAAGACCTCCCGAGATAGGCGACGACCAGGCCCACGAAGACGCTGCCGCCAAACCAGTTGTTGTTCAGAAAGGCACGAAAGCAGTCGAGCGGCCGGCGTTCGCGTAGCAGGCCCTGCTCGTAGAGCGCAAACCCCAGGGCAAGCCCCAGGCCGCCATCGTACACGGGACCGAGATGCGCCATCACCCCGACAGCATACAAGAGGCCCAAGGCGATGGCGTGATTCAAGGCGACCATGAGCCGGTCCCAGCGTCCGAAGAGGATGGCGCTTGATTTGACACCGATCTTCAGGTCATCGTCGCGATCGGCCATGGCATAGGCCGTATCGTAGGCCACCGTCCAGGCGATGTTGGCGGCAAAGAGCAGCCACGCCATGAGCGGTATCCGGCCAGTCTCGGCGGCGAAGGCCATGGGGATGCCCCAACCGAAGGCAAGCCCAAGATAGACCTGCGGAAGATGCGTAAAACGCTTGAAGAAGGGATAGGACACGGCGAGCACTACCGCCACCACCGAGAGCTCGATTGTGAAGGTATTGAGCCAGAAGGCGAGTAGGGCCGCCAAGAGACAGAGTCCGAAGAACAGGATCAGCGCCGCCCTGGGGCTCACCTCGCCCGCGGCGATCGGCCGGTCCCGGGTGCGCCAGACGTGCGCATCGAAGTCACGATCCGCGTAGTCGTTGATCACGCAACCCGCCGAACGCATGATGAGCACGCCCGCCACGAAGATCACGACCAGAGTGGGCCGCGGATGTCCCTCGCCCGCGAGCCACAAGGCCCAGAGTGTCGGCCACATCAAGAGCAGGCTGCCGATCGGCCGATGCAGCCGCATGAGGCGCACATAGGCCCCCAATCGCGTCCACCCGCTCGCCTGAACCGTCCCCGCGCCCCTTGCCGCCATCATCCGCCCCAACGCCCGCACCCATGAGGGCCTTAAAGCGTCGCATTGTAACGCACTCCGCGACCGTCACGGGACCTAGCCGCCGCGAACTTCCGGGGCCCCCGCTGAGCGCCTCGGCAAGGCAGGCATCGAGCCCTCGGTGGGGCTCCAGGGCGATTCTTGCGAGCACGCCTGCCGAGGCGATCAACGGCCTCGGCAAGGCCGAAACGACCCCCAGACCGATCCGGGAAACCCGGGAAGCGGCGAAGCCAGCTTACGGCCACAAGAGGTATCGTAGTTCAATCACCGTCGCCTCTTGAGGCCCGCTCGGTATATCCTGCCGACGGAAACTGAAGCGCACGACTACGGCGCTCGCGGAAAGGGCGGGCGCGGCCTGACGTAAACCAAATAGATTCCGCGACTTCCGGAGCGACTCAATCTTCGGCGAGCCGCGAATCTCGGATGCGAAGCGATTCATCGAGGCCCCCGCATGACCACACCCGCACAAATCGACCTCTGGCGTAAAACGCTCTCCGAACACCAGCGGCTGGAGTTCAAGGAAGCAAAAAATCAATTCGACTTCGGTAGGTTGCAGCAATACTGCGTGGCACTGGCCAACGAGGGTGGCGGCACACTGGTACTAGGGGTGGCGGACAAGGCGCCAAGACCCATCGTGGGTAGCCGGGCGTTTCCGAATACGGTGAAAACGGCGGAAGATCTGTTTCAGGCGACCGGCTTCCGCATCGATGTGGAGGCTGTCGCGCACGCGGATGGCCGCGTGTTGGTGTTCCACATTCCTTCGCGTCCGCGCGGCACGGCCTATCACCTTGACGGCAGGTATCTGATGCGCGCCGGTGAGGCGCTGGTGCCGATGAGCGAGGACCAGTTGCGACGAATCTTCGCCGAGGGCGAGCCGGACTGGCTGGAAGAATACTCGGTGACGGGGCAGGACGCGCAGCAGGTAGTCGAACTCCTTGATACGCAGACCTTTTTCGAGCTTCTGAAGTTGCCTTACCCTAGCGATCGCGCGGGTGCGCTCGACCGCCTAGTACGCGAGCGATTGGTCGATGAACTGGGCGGCGCGTACGCCATTCGCCGATTGGGTGCGCTGCTGCTGGCACGACGGCTGGAGGATTTTCCGGACATTGCCCGCAAGGCGCCCCGCGTAGTGGTCTACACGGGCATTTCCAAGCTAGAAACCAGGCTCGACCGGACCGGCACCAAAGGCTACGCCGTGGGCTTTCAGGGCCTAGTTCAATTCGTAATGAACCAGCTGCCGCAGAACGAGGTGATCGAGGACGCCCTGCGCAAGGCAGTCAAGCTTGTACCCGAGGTGGTCGTGCGTGAGCTGACCGCTAATGCGCTGATTCATCAGGACCTCGGTGTGGGCGGTGCGTCAGTTATGATCGAGGTGTACGCGAGCCGCGTGGAGTTCTCGAATCCCGGCGAGCCGATTGTGCCCGTAGAGCGCTTCATCGATGGTTACCAATCGCGAAACGAACGTCTGGCCGATCTGATGCGCCGCTTCGGAATCTGCGAGGAAAAGAGCAGCGGCATCGATCAAGTGATTCATGCTACGGAGGTCTACCAGCTGCCGGCGCCTGACTTCCGAGCGGGCCATCGCCGAACCTTTGTCACCCTCTATGGCGCCAAACCCTTTGATGAGATGGACCGCAACGACCGTGTACGGGCGTGCTACCAGCACTGTGCGTTGAAGTGGGTGATGTCCGACAAGATGACCAACCAGTCCCTGCGAGAACGCTTCCACCTCGGAGAGGACAAAGCAGCAATTGCCTCCCAGATCATCGCCGCCACGATCGAGGCTGGGTTAATCAAGTCGGACGAGTCGATGGGTAAGTCGCGGAAATTCGCGCGCTACCTGCCGTTCTGGGCGTGATCTTATTTAAGGCATGAGGGGTAGGACGGTGGGTTTGGCTGGTTAATACCAAAAAAATCAACAACATACTTATTTAAGGCTTTCCAGCAAGGGAAAGATGCGATGGTAGGCTCGCGCTGCCTGAAGGACGGACGGCGGCCTCAATCTCTCCCAAGCGCATTTGGAAACCGCGGCAGCTGGAGCACCGGGCCGAGCCGGGCTGCGCCCGCGCCTCGGACGGGAAGACGCTGCCGCCAAACCAGTTGTTGTTCAGAAAGGCACGAAAGCAGTCGAGCGGCCGGCGTTCGCGTAGCAGGCCCTGCTCGTAGAGCGCAAACCCCAGGGCAAGCCCCAGGCCGCCATCGTACACGGGACCGAGATGCGCCATCACCCCGACAGCATACAAGAGGCCCAAGGCGATGGCGTGATTCAAGGCGACCATGAGCCGGTCCCAGCGTCCGAAGAGGATGGCGCTTGATTTGACACCGATCTTCAGGTCATCGTCGCGATCGGCCATGGCATAGGCCGTATCGTAGGCCACCGTCCAGGCGATGTTGGCGGCAAAGAGCAGCCACGCCATGAGCGGTATCCGGCCAGTCTCAACAAGAAAATACTCACCGCCGCCTGGGGCAAAACGGTGCCTTTCACCCAATACAAGGCCGTCAAGGCCGGTAAATTGTGTATCAAGATCACCCCTTATCAAACCTCGCAGGAATGTGCCGAGTGCGGGCACATTCATCCTGACAACCGGGTTTCGCAATCCGCGTTTGTCTGCCAAGCCTGCGGGCATCAGGACAATGCCGATCACAATGCGGGGCGGGTTATCGCCAGGCGGGGTGTGCGGTTGCTGCTTTCCGGCGGGTATCTACCCAAAGAGAGTAAGCGCTGCGGAATCTTTCGGCGAAAAGCAGACGAGGAAATAGGGCCGGTGCGGTCCGAATCTACGCCTGGGGAGTCCATCGTAAGTCGTGAGGCTGGAAACAGCCTGACGCAGGGGACGGCGAACCAGGACAATCTCTTCGTGAGGAGAGAAACCTCCGCTACAACCGCTTTCGCGGTTTAGCGGCGGGAGAGTTCATGCGGCGAGCTGCGCGTCACGGACGATCGGCCGCGACGAACCGTGAAAGATCCGTCATCGATGCGAGCACATCATAGGCTGCTTGCGCCCGATCTTTTGGCGGAAACATCTTGTGGAAAAAGTTTCACGCCGCGAACTTTCCGTGGATGAGGCACAATTTGCCGCCCGACTCCTGCAGAGCTCCGGTATTGAATTTCTACCAGCGCACCCCTACGCCGACCCGAGTTCGTGGCGCTCGCGCAGCCAGCGCTTGCGCAGGCCAAGCAAGGGCGCGGGATCGCCCTGGACCAAGGCCGCCGCGGTTTGGGCGACCGCCGGCAGCAGGGCCTCGTCGCGCATGAAATCGGCCACGCGAAAGCCCGGAAGCCCGGTCTGGCGAACCCCGAAGACTTCGCCCGCACCGCGCAGCTCGAGATCGCGCCGGGCGATCAGAAAGCCATCATCCGTTTCGCGCAGACAGGCGATGCGCTCGCGCGCCATATCGCCCAAGGGCGGCTTATAGAGCAGCACGCAGTGCCCAGGCAAGCCACCGCGACCTATGCGACCGCGCAGCTGGTGGAGCTGGGCAAGCCCCAGGCGCTCGGCGTTCTCGACGACGAGCAGACTGGCGGCCGGGACGTCCACACCCACCTCGATCACCGTAGTCGCCACCAAGACCTGGACCGGACCGCGCGCAAACTCCTCCATGGCCCGATCTTTATCGACGGCCTTCATGCGCCCATGGATCAGGCCCACCCGGATACCGGCCAGCGCCTGGGCCAATTCCGCATGAAGGGCGGCCGCGGCCTTCAGATCCTGCTCGCCCTCCTCGATGAGGGGACAGACCCAATAGGCCTTAGCGCCCGCGAGACAAGCGGCGCGCACGCGCTCCACCACCTCCTCGCGGCGATTCTCGGCAAGCGCCACCGTGGTGACCGGGGCGCGACCCGGCGGTCGCTCATCCAGGATCGAAAGATCGAGATCGGCGTAGGCGCTCTGCGCGAGTGTGCGTGGGATGGGGGTGGCGCTCATGGCCAACAGATGCGCGTGGCGCGCGCCAGCCCTCCCTTTCGCAGTCAGGGCTTGGCGCTCTTGCACGCCGAAGCGATGCTGCTCGTCGATGACCACAAGGCCGAGTTGCTCGAAACCCACCGCCTCCTGAAACATGGCCTGGGTCCCGACCACGAGCCGGGTCTCCCCGTCCCGCACCTTCGCACGCCGGGCCGCGGCGCCCGCCCCCAGACGCATGAGGCCGAGCGGTTCGATACCAAGCGGCTGCAACCAGTGGCCGAAAGTCTCCATATGCTGACGCGCGAGGAGCTCGGTCGGGGCCATGATCGCCACCTGATAACCCGCCTCGATCACGAGAAGGGCGGCGGCCGCGGCCACCAGAGTCTTGCCGGAACCCACGTCGCCTTGCAGCACGCGGCGCATGGGCCGCGTGCTCTCGAGGTCCCGGCGGATCTCCGCGATGACGGTCATTTGTGCCTTCGTGGGCGTAAACGGCAAGGCCTCGAGGAGCTGCGTGAGCAGGCGTCCCGGCACCCGACATGTGCGGCCAAGGGAGCGCCCCTGCGCGTGGCGCAGCGTAAGCAGGTGCGCGTGATGGGTGACGAGCTCCTCGAAGGCCAACACCGCGCGCGCGGGCGCCAAATCGCAGCCTGGTGGTGGCCCATGCAAGAGCCGTAGGGCCGCGGCCAGCGTCGGTCCCGATGGTCGGCGTGCCGCGGGCAGGTAGTCCACAAGGTCCGGCAAAGCCAGGGCGAGCGCCGCGCGCACCGTGCGCCGCAAGGCGTTCATGCTCAAGCCCTCGGTGTTGGGGTAGACCGGCGTCAGTGTGGCCTCCCGCAAAGAGGGTTCACCCGCGCAGCGGACCTCCGGGTGCACCATCTCCGGACCCAGGGGACCGAGCCGCAGCTCGCCATAGACGCTCACGCGCACGCCCGTGGCGAGCTTGCGTTGCAGCGCGGCATTGAAATGGAAAAAACGCAGACGCAGCAGACCGCTATCGTCCGCGAGCTCAATCAACAAAGCCGCCCGCGCGCGCCCCGTGGTCGCCGCGGCCAGGATCTCACCTTCGACGATCGCGCTTTGTCCGATGCGCAGCCCGCGGATCGGCTCGATGCGCGTCCGATCCTCGTAACGCACGGGCAGATGGAACAGGGCATCGCCCACCGTCTGGATCTCGAGGCGTGCGAGCCGCTCGGCCAGCGCGGGTCCTATGCCCGGGAGTGCGGTGACCGGACGCTCCCAGGAGGCCTGGGTGCGGTCGCTAGCCGAGGTCGAGGATGGCATCCATCTCGACTTTCGCGCCGCGCGGCAAGGCGGCGACACCGATCGCCGAACGCGCCGGATAGGGGGGCTTGAAACGCTCCGCCATGACCTCGTTCACGAGCGGGAAGTGCGTAAGATCCGTGAGAAACACCGAGAGCTTGACGATGTGATGAAGCTCGGCGCCAGCGGCCGCCACCACCGCCGCGAGATTCTCGAGCACCTGCACGATCTGGGCACGCGGGTCCTCCGACACCAACGCCCCGGTCGCCGGATCCAGCGGTATCTGTCCTGACAGAAAGACGAGCGAACCCGACCTCAGGGCTTGCGAATAGGTGCCGATGGCGCGCGGCGCCGCGGCGGTCTCGATGACACGAAAAGCCATGGTTATCCTCGTTTACGGTTGATCCGGACCACCGCCTCCTGGGAACGGATGCGGCGTATGATGCGCGCGAGATGGGCGCGGTTGTGGACCTCGATCACGAAGTCCATGGCGGTGTCCTGACCGTCGCGCTCGTCGATCGACACCGTGTCGATGTTGGCATCGAGCTCGGACATAGCGGCGGCGACCGTGGCCAGGACCCCGCGGCGATTCTTGACCTCGACACGTATGGCCACGGGCCACGAGCCGTCTATGCCGCTCTCCCACTGGATATCTATCCATTTCTCCGGGTGCTTCCGGTATTCCGCGACGTTCGGACAGTCCTCGGTGTGCACCGTAATCCCGCGTCCCGCCGTAAGGAAACCCAGCACCGGATCGCCCGGGATCGGCCGGCAGCACTTGGCGTAATTTACCACCGCCCCTTCGGTACCACGGATCGCGATACTGCCAGGGGCGCGCGATGGGACCAGAGACGGGGATGGCACGTCCGGGAGGAGCTGGCGCGCCACCACCGCCGCGATGCGCGTACCAAGCCCGATATCGGCCAGCACGTCCTCCCAAGTCTTCACACGCAGGGTCGTGAGCAGACCGTTCCTTGCCTCCTCATCCACCTCGCCCGTGAAACTAAGTGACTGCAAGGCCTTCGCAAGAAAACGTTCGCCCAGCCGGATCGCCTCGTCGTGGCGCAGATTCTTCAGATAGTTGCGGATATGGGCGCGAGCTTTGCCGGTCACCACCGAGTTCAACCACGAAGGGTGCGGGGCGCTATAAGCCGAGGTAATGACCTCCACGTGGTCGCCGTTGCGCAACACCGTGCGCATGGGCACCAATTGATGATTGACGCGCGCCCCCGCGCAGCGCTTGCCGATATCGGTATGGACCTCATAGGCGAAATCAATGACGGTGGCGCCGCGCGGCAGCTTCTTGATATCGCCGTTGGGCGTGAAGACATAGACCTCGTCGGGAAACAGGTCGATCTTCAGGTGTTCCAGGAATTCCTGCGGGTTGCCAGCCTGCTGCTGGGTCTCCATGAGGCCCTGCAGCCACTGTAGGGCACGCTTCTGCATGCCCACGTCACCGGTCTTGTAGATCCAGTGCGCCGCCACCCCGTTCTCGGCAACCCGATGCATGTCCTCGGTACGGATCTGCACCTCGATCAAGACACCAAACGGCCCGAACACGACGGTATGAAGGGACTGATAGCCGTTGGTCTTGGGGATGGCGATATAATCCTTGAACCGGCCGGGGATGGGCTTGTAGAGGTTGTGGATCACGCCCAGCGCCCGATAGCAGGTGTCCACTTTATCGACCACTATGCGAAACGCCAGCAGATCGTAGACCTGCTCGAAAGACAGGCCCTTCTGGCGCATCTTGCTATAGATGCCGTAGAGATTCTTTTCACGGCCGGACACGTCGCCCGGCAGGCCCTCGCGCCGCAGCTGCTCCTCAATCGCCACGCGCGCCTTGTCGACCAGCGCCTTGCGATTGCCGTGGCGCTTGCGCACCGCCTCCTGCAAGATGCGATAGCGCAAGGGGTAGAGGATCGCGAACGATAAGTCCTCCAGCTCCACAGACCAGGCATGAAGACCCAGCCGATTGGCGATGGGCGCGTAGATGTCGAGCGTCTCGCGCGCGATCGCCTTCTGTCGCACCGCCGACAGGACCCGGATCGTGCGCATGTTATGGAGGCGGTCGGCGAGCTTTATAAGCACGACGCGGATGTCGCGGGCCATCGCCAGCAACATCTTGCGGAAATTCTCGGCCTGCTCCTCCTCCTTATTCTCGAACTCGATCTGGCCGATCTTGCTCACACCGTCGACAAGCTCGGCCGCCTCCGGGCCGAACTGGGCGATGATCTCATCCTTGCGCCGACCCGTGTCCTCTATGACGTCATGCAGGATGGCAGCTGCGAGGCAAGTGGCATCGAGCCGTAAACCGGCCAGCAGTCGCGCAACTTCCAGGGGATGATAGATGTAGGGCTCGCCGCTACGGCGCTTCTGGCCTTCGTGGGCCTCCGCGCCGAACAAATAGGCGCGATAGACCATCGCGACCTCCTCACGCCCGAGGTAGCCCTCGAGCAAGGCGAGCAGATCGCTTATGTGAAATGAAACCGTGCCGGGACCCACCCCCTCAGAGGGTGGGACTTGCGCCGGCGTCGCCACCTGTTCCGAGAGATAAGACCGCGTCATCTTCGACCTCCAGCCCCGCCTCCGGATTGTCGTCCAAAATGGCGTTGGTCACGTAGCCGCCAGCGATCTCGCGCAGCGCCAAAACGGTCGGCTTGTCGTTCTCGCGCGGTACGCAAGGCTCCGCGCCCGCGGCCAGCTGCCGCGCCCGGCGGGCCGCCACCAGCACCAGCTGAAAGCGGTTCTCGACGTGCTCCAGACAATCCTCAACGGTGATGCGGGCCATGGTGCGTTCCTCTTAAGTCAAGATGACAAGTTTAGCAAATCGCCTTATGCGCCGATAGGCGCGTAGACGCCGGGGTCGCAATGCACAGGCCGCCGCACCCGGCCTTCGGTGATCAGGGCCTTCAGGTCCGCGAGCGCCTCGTCGAACTCGTCATTCACGATGATATGGTCGAATTCGCCGGCATGGGCGATCTCGGCACAAGCCTTGGCCATGCGCCCCGCGATCACGGCCTCGTCGTCCTGGCCGCGGCCCCGCAACCGCGTCTCGAGGGCCGCCAGAGACGGGGGCAGAATGAAAATCGACAGAGCCTCAGGCCACAAGGCCTTGATACGCCGCGCCCCCTGCCAATCGATATCGAGGATCACGTGCTGCCCCGCGCGCAGCAGCGATTCGACCGCCTCGCGCGTCGTCCCATAGCGGTTGCCGAAAACCTGCGCGTGCTCGAGAAAGGCGTCCTCGGCGACCAGACGCTCGAACGCCGCCTGATCCACGAAATGGTAATGCACACCGTTCTCCTCGCCCGGCCGCACCGCGCGCGTCGTGTGTGAGATAGAGATGCCGAAGCGGGGGTCGGCAGCCAAGGCCTTGGCAAGGCTGCTCTTGCCGGCCCCGCTCGGGGCCGACAGAATGACCAGACGGGGATCGTTATTCAATGTTCTGCACCTGTTCGCGCATCTGTTCTATCAAAACCTTGAGGGCCACGGCACTGCTCGACGCGCGCGCCGAGAACGACTTCGAGGCTATGGTATTGGCCTCGCGATTCAATTCCTGCATCAAGAAGTCGAGGCGTCGGCCAACCGGTCCGGCCTCCTCCAGGGCGCTACGAGCCTCGGCGATATGGACCGCGAGACGCTCGACCTCTTCCTCAATATCGCTGCGCTGGGTCAAGAGCAGCACCTCCTGCTCCAGGCGCCCCGGATCCAAGGGCTGCTCGAACGTCCGCACGCGCGCGCGCAATCGTTCGCGGAAGGACTCGAGACCTGCTGCGACTAGGCCGCGCAGGGCCGTCGCCTCGGCGTCCATGAGGTCGAGCTTCTCACGCAGACCGTGCGTAAGGCGCTCTCCTTCCCGGCACCTATGGTCCACGAGAGCGGCAAGCGCGCGCTCGCAGGCCTGCACGACAGGTTCGTCCAGGACCGGACCGGGACGCACGGACACCACGCCCGGCCAACGCAACACGTCGGCCACCGAAAGCGGTGCCAGGGTGGCGTGGGCGGCGCGCACGACCTCGGCGGCGCGCACAACGTCCGCCGCTAGGCGCTCATCCACGACCACCCCCGCCTCCCCGGGCGCCTTGCGCCACACGACCTGGCAGTCGACCTTGCCGCGGAAGAGCGCCGCCGAGAACCGCTCACGCACCAGCCCCTCGAGACCGTTCAGCCCCTCCGGAAGCCGGATCGATACCTCCAGGTAGCGGTGGTTGACTGACCGCAGCTCGCACACCACCTCGCCCGCCGCGGTATGCACCTGGGCGCGCGCAAACGCGGTCATGCTCTTGATTGAGGCTGTCATGGGTTCATACTAACCGAAACCGACGAGGGCCGGTACCGCGACCGTGGACCGGCCCCCTGGGGACGTGTGCGCGTCACCTTGGCGCGTGACTGCATTTTGAACGGTTTTCGGCTATTGTTGGACATACATGCGCAAACAGCCGACCCCCCTAGCCCCCGGCTATGTCCTGAAGGGCTACCGAATCGAGAAGACCCTCGGCGGAGGAGGCTTTAGCTCGGTCTATCTTGCGACCGAGCTCGCCACTGGCATGGAGGTCGTCATCAAGGAGTTCCTTCCGGTGACCCAGGCCTTCCGCGGGCCCGACGGCCGCGTGGAACCGCTCTCCGAGGAGACCGCCCCGCTCTTTGCCTCGGGCATCAAACGCTTCTTCGACGAGGCCGCCGCGCTCGCCAAACTGCATCACCCCAACATCGTCCAGGTCACGAACTTCTTCCGTGCCCACAACACAGCCTACATGGTCATGCATTACGAGGTCGGCCGGGATCTGCGCTGGTATGTGAAGCGCCATCCGGGGGGGTTGAGCGAGAAGTTTCTGCGGACCGTGTTTCCGCCGCTGCTCGTGGGGCTGGACGAACTTCATACCCATGGCCTACTCCATCTGGATATCAAGCCAGCCAACATCCTGCTGCGTCCGGGGGGCAATCCGCTATTACTAGACTTCGGGGCGGCACAAAGGACCCAGGAGCGACCCGCCGGCATGCGCACGCTGACCGCGGGCTTCGCGCCCCTGGAGCAACACACGAAAGGCCACATCGGGCCCTGGACAGACCTGTACGCGATCGGCGCATCCATGTGGGCCTGC
This sequence comes from Acidiferrobacter sp., assembly GCF_054609335.1. NCBI lineage: Bacteria > Pseudomonadati > Pseudomonadota > Gammaproteobacteria > Acidiferrobacterales > Acidiferrobacteraceae > Acidiferrobacter > Acidiferrobacter sp. The sequence continues at coordinate 16,302 of NZ_JBTRWP010000033.1, forward strand.
CTGAGCGGCCGCGCGCCACCGCCGGCGACGGCACGGGCCACCAAAGACACGTTCAAAGGCGCGCGCGGTCGCTTTGGGCGGCATTATTCCGCGCAGATCCTCGACGCCATAGACTGGTGCATGCAGATGGACCAGCTGCAAAGGCCGCAGAACGTAGGACAGCTGCTGGCCTTCCTAAACGAGACGCCGCGTCGCGAGCCTGACGATAAGAGTGACATCGGCCGCTGGTTCGACAAATGGCCGTGGCTGCGTCTTCGGCGTTCATAGGGCGCGGTGGAGGGGACGTCGAGGGGGGGGACTAAATAACTATGAAGTACACGTGCGCGCAAGGCTCGCGGCAGGGTGGGCGTGCCCACAACGAGGATCGGGTCGCCATAGCTGAGCGCGATGAGGCCATCCTCATGGTTCTGGGCGATGGTTTGGGCGGCCACAAAGGCGGGGCGCTCGCCTCCGCCACCCTCTGTCAGCTGGCCGTGCGGGCGTTTCGCGCCGTCCGTTCACCACGCATCCAAGACCCCTCGAGTTTCCTGGCCCTCATCATGTTCCAGGTCCATCAGGCCCTGAAGGACGCCGGAAAACGCCTCGACCCGCCCATAGAACCGCGCACCACGGGCGTCCTCTGTCTCGTGCAGGACGGTTGCGCCTACTGGGCGCACATCGGCGACAGCCGGCTCTACCATTTCCGCAACGACCGCGTCATCGTGCGCACCCACGACGACACCACAGTCGAGACCTTTCGCGAACGCGGCATCCTAAACGAGAGCGAGTCCTTGGCGCATCCCGACAAGAGCCGGCTGCTCGCCTGCCTCGGGGGGCGCGACGATCCGACCATACACCTCGGCGCCGAGACTCCCTTGCGCACGGGCGACACCCTGCTGCTCTGCAGTGATGGGGTATGGGAGGCGATGGCGGAGCCCGAGATCGTCCGCACCCTTGATCATCCGGTCTTGGAAAATGGCCTCGCCGACCTCTTGCTGACCGCCGAAAACCGTCGCCAAGCGGCCGCTGACAATATCAGCGCGGCCTCCTTGCGTTGGCAGGACCGGTCAGCCCAGCCGGTGGGCCTCGCGCCGCGGGCGCGGCCCCTCACGGCCCGCGCCTTGTGGGAAGAAGGACGCAAACTCCTGGTCGATCGTAAATTGAAGGAGATGAGGGGTGCGTCCAAGAAAATCCCCCCGGAGGACTGAGCGCCGCGCCCCCGGACCACAGGCGCGGTGAGCGGCGGCGCCGTTTTTGTTAAACTGGCGGCCGGCCCCTCTTCCCTTAAGGAATTCGCATGAGACCAAGTGGACGCGCAGCGGATGCTTTGCGCGCGATTAAGATCACCCGGCAATTCACACGCTACGCGGAGGGGTCGGTACTCATCGAGTTCGGCAATACCCGCGTGCTCTGTACCGCAAGCGTGGAGGAAAAGGTCCCGCCCTTTCTCAAGGGCCGCGGCCAGGGCTGGCTCACGGCCGAATACGGCATGCTCCCGCGTGCGACCGGACAGCGCACCCAGCGCGAGGCCGCGCGCGGCAAGCAGGATGGCCGCACAGTGGAGATCCAGCGCCTCATCGGCCGCTCGCTGCGCGCCGCCCTCGACATGAAGGCGCTCGGCGAACGGACCATCATGATCGACTGCGATGTGCTGCAGGCCGACGGGGGCACGCGCACGGCCTCGATCACGGGCGGTTACGTGGCGCTGGCCGATGCCATTCGCTTCCTTAAATCCCACAAGCTCCTGAAGGAAGATCCACTCCGTCGCCAGATCGCCTCGGTCTCGGTCGGCATATGTAACGGGACCCCGGTCCTCGACCTCGACTACGCCGAGGACTCGAGCGCCTCGACCGACATGAACGTCGTCATGGACGATACGGGCGGCTTCATCGAGGTCCAGGGCACCGCCGAACGCGCGAGCTTTCGTTTCGAAGAGATGCTGACCATGACCGAGCTCGCCCGTAACGGCATCAAGACGCTGATCGAGGCCCAGACGCAAGCGCTCGCCGCCACGCCGTGAAAATCGTTTGCGCCACGCACAATCCCGGCAAGATTAGAGAGCTCTCGGAGGCCCTGGCGCTGCACGGCGTGCACTTGCTTGCGCAAGACACCCTGGGCATCGCACCCGCCGTGGAGGACGGCTTGACCTTCGTGGAGAACGCGTTGATCAAGGCCCGGCATGCAGCGGGGGCGAGCGGACTTCCTGCGCTCGCCGATGATTCCGGGCTCGAGGTCGACGCCCTGAACGGAGGTCCGGGCCTGCACACGGCGCGTTTTGCAGGCGCGCATGCGAATGATGCCCAAAACCGCGCAGCCCTGCTCGCCGCGCTCGAAGGCGTGCCGGAACAAGAGCGCGGGGCACAGTTTTACTGCGTGCTCGTCTACGTGCGCCACGCCCACGACCCTCGCCCGCTCATAGCCGACGGCCTCTGGGAGGGCCGCATCCTGAGCGCCGAGCGCGGTAGCGGAGGCTTCGGTTACGACCCCGTCTTTTATGTCCCGACCCATGACTGCTCAGCGGCGGAGTTGGACGCCGAGACGAAACGAGCATTGAGCCATCGCGGACAGGCCTTGCGGGCCATGGCCCGGCACCTCGGCGGGCACCCATGACGGCCGCGCACAAAGAGCCGCCGCTTAGCCTCTACATCCACATCCCGTGGTGCGTAGCGAAATGCCCGTACTGCGACTTTCATTCGCTCCCGCGCCCAGGGCCGCTCCCCGAAACCCCCTACGTCCGGGCCGTGATCGACGATCTCGCCCACAACCAGGACGTCCTGGCGGGACGAACCGTCGCGTCGATATTCTTGGGCGGCGGCACACCTAGTCTTTTTTCAGAAGCCGCGATCGCCGAGATGCTCGCAGGCGTGGAGCGACACGCAACACTCGCCGGCGATTGTGAGATCACGCTCGAGGCCAACCCAGGTACGCTGGAGAGCGGGCGCTTTCGGGCCTTCCGGGAGGCCGGGGTGACGCGCCTTTCGCTCGGAGTCCAGAGCCTCCACGACCCGGCGCTGCGCGCCCTTGGACGCATCCATGACGCCCATACCGCGCGATCGGCCATGGAGGCGGCGGCCGGCGCGGGCTTCCGGTCCTTCAACATCGACCTCATGTATGGTCTCCCAGGACAGACGGTGGCGCAGGCGCTGGCCGATGTCCGTGGGGCGCTTTCCGTGCAGCCGCCGCACTTGTCCTTGTACGAGCTCACCATAGAGGCACACACCGCCTTTGCCCACAATCCCCCGCCGCTGCCCGCCGAAGACGAGCGCCTCGCCATAGAAGACGCCGTGACAGAGGCGGCCTGCACGGCGGGCTACGAGCGCTACGAAATCTCCGCCTACGCGCGCCCCGGGCACCGCTGCGTCCACAACCTCAATTATTGGCGATTCGGGGATTATCTCGGGCTCGGATCAGGCGCGCATAGCAAACTCACGGGTCCTGCCGGGGTAAGCCGGCCCGTGCGGATCGCGGACCCCGCACGCTACATGGCCGATGAGGGCCGTGTCGCCACTTGTCGTCGGCTTTCGGAGGGCGATGTCCTCTTCGAGTTCCTCCTAAACGCCTTACGCTTGACCGAAGGCTTTTCGGAGGAGCTGCTGCGCGCGCGCACGGGCCACGACTTCGCAAGCCTAGACCGCCTCTGGGCGCAAGCCGTGGAGCAGGGACTCCTTCAGCGCGAACAGGATCGGATGCGCACGACCCCCTTGGGGCGGCGCTTCCTCGACTCACTGCTCACGGATTTCCTCACAAACGCCGACACCGTGTCGGCCAAGGCCTCGTGATGCTGTGGATCAAGGCCTTCCACATCGTGTTCGTCATCACCTGGTTCGCGGGCCTTTTCTATCTGCCGCGATTATTCGTCTACCACAGCCTGACCGACGACGAGGGCGGGCAGGCGCGCTTCATCGTCATGGAGCGGCGCCTCTACCGCTTCACCACGCCAAGCGCGGTCTTGGCCGTGAGCCTGGGGCTCTGGCTATGGCTCGGTTTTGGCTTTAGCGGCCTTTGGCTCGACGTCAAAGTCTCGCTCGTGGCCTTGCTCGTCCTCTACCACATCTATCTGGGGGCACTCGGCCGTGAGCTCGCTCGCGGCCATAAACGCAGCGCGGCCTTTTATCGCGTGATCAATGAAGTCCCGGTCCTCATCCTGATCGCCATCGTGATCCTGGTGGTCGTCAAGCCCTCGCTCTGATCACGCGAGGTTGGCCTTGAGTTGCGGCCGGCCCGGGATGTAATCCGCCGGATCGATCCCGTGGGCCTTGGCCGGCAAGACGCGTCTGATCTCCCTATCGCGCGCCGGGCGATCCGACCCCGCCGCCAAGTCGAGAACGGTCCCAGGCGCTATCCGCGTACCATCGGCGCGCCGCGCCAAGGCCACGGTCGGCCGCAGAAAGTGCTTGCGATCGACGGCAATCACAACGCCCACATCCCCCGTGCTCATTTCCACGATACTGCCTATGGGGTAAGTGCCGAGGCACTGGATGAACTGGTCGACGAGACCCCCGTGATACTCCTTGTTGCGCATGGCGTAGAACTTACCCAAGGCCTCATAGGGCGAGATGCCCGCGTGATAGGCGCGGTCGCTGGTAATGGCATCATAGCTATCGACGATAGCCGCCATGAGACCGAAGAGACCGATACGCTCCCCACTCAAACCTCGCGCGTAGCCGCCGCCCTGATAACGCTCATGGTGACCGGCGGCTACCTCGATGGCCGCCATCGGGAAGTCCCGCGCCGACTCGAGGATCTTTACCCCCTCGGGGACGTGACCCTTCACGATCTCGAATTCGCGGTCCGTGAGGCGCTCGGGCTTGTTCAGGATGTCGTTTGGGATTTTGACCTTGCCGATATCATGGAGGAGTGCGCCGATCCCGAGGATATTGAGCTCAGGCACGCTCAAATCGAGATGACGGCCAAAGGCCAAAGCCAAAATAGCCACGCGAATACTGTGCAGGGCCGTGTATTGATCTTTGTCGCGTAGATGCGTGAACCAGACCAGGGCATCCGGATTGCGCACCACGCTATCGACCATGCCGCTTATCACCCGCCGCAGTCCCGCCATATCGACGTTCCGACCAAGCCTGGCATCGTCCAGCATGGTGTAGACGAGCGTGCGCGCATCGGTCTCGATCGCCTGGGCGGCCGGCATCTCCGTCTCCAGGGCGATAGGTTCGCCATGGATCGAGGGGCCTCGACGCACCGCCTGCGATGCCGCGAGCACCTCCGCCTGCCTATCCTCGCCATGCGGCGTGGCCGCCTGCGGCACGTCTGCCTCTACGATCGCGCGCGGGCGGACCCTGGAGGCATCACCGACGTCGGTGGGGTCATACACATAAACATACTCGCAGACGCGCCGCAGCTCGTGCAGCTCGCCGTCGGTCTGCAGCTCAAGACCTTGAAACAAGAACGAGGTTTCGGTCCAGGGACAATCGAGATCGATAACGTACATCCCCTTCTTGAGATCCCGGACATGAACGCGCTTTCCCATGAATATCGCTCCGTCTTAGCCGATCCGGCACCCGGGTCCCTTGCCATGGTACTGTCCTGATGAGACAAGATTACCGCAAAGACGGCCACCCTCACTACCCTTCTCAAGATGAGCGGGTAAGACGACGATGGCTTGCCCGCCTCATAGGACGCCGGGTTCTTTGGGCCTGCAGGGGCTTTATACCCGCGGCCAAGGCCCGTTATGGGGCCGACACGAAAAGGTGTGGCAATCAGCTACACTGGACCACGTTCGCGATCCAGCGGCAAGGCTTCCATTAGCAGTTAATTGAATGCTAATATACGGCAGGGACGGGATCCGGTAAAGGAGTTTTCATGAAACCGTTGGGGATGGCTTTGGGTATCGCGCTTGGGCTTGCAGGGAGCCAAGCGACCGCCCGCTCCTTCACGTTGTCGCAGGCGGTCGACTTCGCGCTTACCCATAACAGCATGACGCAAGTGGCGCAAGCGCGGCGCGGCGCGGCGCGCGCGGCGCTCAAGCTCGCGGACGACCAGGGCATGCCCCAGGCGAGCGTGAGCTACGGCTACCTCTTTAGCAACAATCCCCTCGAGGCCCTATCCGCGGAGCTGGAACGGCGGCAAGTGAGTGCCACAGCCTTCACCCCAAGCACACTGAATCATCCGGGCGTCACAAAGCTGGGCACGACGACCCTGTCCCTGTCGTGGCCCGTCTATAGCGGGGGCGCGATCCAAGCCGGCGTCCGCGCTGGACGCTATGCGCGGCAGGCGGCCCGTGGCAACGCACTGCGGGCCCGTCAAGCCATCATGGCCCAAGTGATCCAGTCGTACGAGGGCGTCCTGGTCGCGCGCCAAGCGCTCGTAGTTGCCCAAAAAGCGGTGGCCGCGGCACGCCATCACGCGCGCACCGCCCGTTATCTCTATTCTCGGGGGCGCATCGTGCACTCGGAGGCGCTTATGGCATCCGTCAATCTGGGGGCGAACGAAGGCATGGTGGCGGAGGCCCGCGGCAACGTGCGCATAGCCGTGGATAATCTGTCGGCCGCCATGGGCGCGCCGGCGGCACTCGCAATCCAGGTACCAAACGCGACCCTCGAAGTCGTCGCACCACCCACGCAAGACGTCATGCGCCTCTATCAACGGGCGCTCGCCCACCGGCCCGACCTCAAGGCCTTGCGCGCCTTGGCGCAAGCCGCGCGCGCCCAGGCGCAAGCGGCACGCGACCGGTCGTCGGTCCAGGTCCGTCTCATGGCCCAGACGCAATGGTTCAGCGAAACGCCGGGCCTGCGCCATAACGCCTGGTCGGTCGGCGCCGTGATCAGCAAATCCCTTTACGACGGACACCGCAATCAAGATCACGCCGCCGTTCTCGAGGAACGCGCGGCCGAACTGGACGCCCAAGTCGCGGGCCTGCGCGCGCGCATCCATAACGAGGTGCTGCGCGCCTACGAAAACATGCATATCGCGATGACCCGCTATCGCATAGCAGACGCCAATGTCGCGCGCGCCCGACAGGCGGTGGCGGTGACACAGGTGCGCTACGGGGAGGGCCGTACCATCCTTCTCGATCTCCTGAACGCCGAACACGATCTCGTGCAGGCCCGCGAGGCGCGATTGGCAGCCCTCTATGCGCTGGTGGCCAATCGCGCAGCCTTGGCGGAGGCCTGCGGGACACTTACGCACCGGATGCTCACGACCCTCGGAGTTGCGTCATGAATCGCGCGAACCTATGGCCGGTAGCCATGATGCTTGCGCTTGCGGCATGCGCCCCCAAGGCGCCGCCGCCCTCCCCGCCTATCGTACGGCCAGCCGTGGCGCGCGCCGTCTTGCAATTACAGGTGCCCGCCGATCTCGACCCCCACGGCGACGTCGTGATCCCAAGAGACGCCATCGTCCACAAAGGCAGCCTGCCCGGGGTCTTTGTGCTCAGTAAACGCAAACACGCCCGCTTTCGCCTCGTGAAGATCGGCGCGACCACCGCCCACGCGGCACAGATTCTGAGCGGCTTGAGCGGAACCGAGACACTGGTCCTGCCGCCATTCCGGGGCGTCCATGACGGGACCCCCATCCATCCGCAGCCCACCACGATAAGAGGACCGCATGGCAGCCGTTGATCCGAAGCCGGAAGGGCCGCTCAATATATCGGGACGACTGACCCGGTATTTTATCGACAGCAAGATCACCATCCTGGTGGTGATCGTGGCCATCCTGGCCGGAATCCTGGCCTTGCATACCACGCCGCGGACAGAAAATCCGCAGATCGTGGTGCCCGCGGCTAACATCATCGTCATGAAGCCGGGGGCAAGCCCGCGCGAAGTCAAAAACCTCGTCGTCGATCCCCTGCAGGCCATATTGCGCGGCATGCGCGGGATCCACCACACCTATGGGCTCGCGCTCGACTCCATGGGTGTCGTCACGGTGAAGTTCCAGGTCGGCGAAAACCGCGTCGCGTCGCTCGTGCGCCTCTACAACAAGATCATGAGCAATATGAACCGCATGCCGCCGGGGACGCAGCAGCCCGTGATCCAGCCGCTGGACGTAAACCAGGTCCCCATCGTGACGATCTCGCTGGCCAGTGCCGCCATGAGCGGCGTGCACCTGCGCGCGATCGCGACCGAGGTCCTGCACCACCTGCGGCGCGTACCCGGCACCTCGCACGCCTACCTGATCGGCGGCGAACGCCGCAAGATCAATATCGTGCTCCATCCGCGCCTCATGCGCCGCTACGACGTGACCCTAGACGACATCCGCAAGGTCGTGCAGGCCACGAACGTCGAGATCCCCTCGGGGCATTTCACCAACCACAACCGCCGTGCGACCATTCACGCAGGCACCATGCTGCGCTCGGCGAAAGACGTCGGCCGGGTGGTCGTGAGCCTCTACGATCATCGCCCGGTGTATCTGCGCGACGTGGCGACGGTCACAGATGGCGCCGGACGCATCAAGACCGTACACGAGATCGGATTCGGACCGGCCTACACCCATGCGCGCCCGCAAGACATCGACGTGCCGGAAGTCACAATCGCCATCGCCAAGCGCGCCGGCACCAATGCCGTGACCGTGGCCGACGCCGTGCTCCACAAATTGAGCGCCCTGCAAGGCCGTATCATCCCCGACACCGTGCACGTCAACGTCACCCGCGACGACGGGCAGCGCGCCAATAGCGCCGTCAATACGCTCATCGAGCACCTCTTCATAGCGGTCGCGACGGTCGTAGTCCTGCTTGTCGTGTTCCTCGGGTGGCGGGCAGCGGCCATCGTCACCATCACGATCCCGCTGATCCTGTTCGTGACCCTCGCCGTAGACGACCTCGAGGGCCAGACGATCAACCGCATCACTTTGTTCGCCCTCATCCTGTCGCTCGGTCTGTTGGTGGACGACTCCATCGTCGTCATCGAAAACATCTTCCGCCATTATGCGAAGGCCGGCGTCGATCGGGTCCGCGGAGCCGTGAATGCCGTCAATGAAATCGGCCGCCCCACCAACCTCGCGACTTTGGCGGTGATCGTGGCCTTCCTGCCCATGCTCTATGTGAGCGGCATGATGGGCCCCTACATGGCGCCGATCCCAAAGAACGTACCGATCGCCATGATCACCTCGCTTTTCATCGCCTATACGGTGGCCCCGTGGGCGGCACGCATGTGGCTCAAGGGCGAGGGCGGACACGGACACGACCGGCCCGGGATCTTACAGAGAGGCTATGCGCGCATCATGCATACGCTGCTCTCGCGCCCCTGGGCGCGCCGCGGCTTCCTGCTCGCCATCATCCTCGTCTTCGCGGTCGTGCTGGTACTGCCCGCCTTGCGCATCGTGAGTTTCAAGATGCTGCCGCGCAACAATAACAACAGCTTCGACATCACCGTGCGCACCCACGCCGGCAGCACGCTCGAAGACACCAACCGCATCATCACAGCACTCGGCGACATCGTGCGCAGGAATCGCTATGTCACAAGCTATGACCTGTCCGCGGGCGCCATGGGCGCCATCAATTTCAGCGGACTTTTGCGCGGCGAGACCCTGAAAAAGGGCCCGGCCGTGGGCGAAGTGCAGGTGCATCTCGTGCGCAAGAGCGACCGGTCCGCATCTTCCATCGCCATCGTGCGCTCACTGAGGCCCGCGATTGACCGGCTCGCCGCACGCACCGGGGCCATGATCAAGATCGTCCAACACCCACCGGGGCCGCCGGTACGCGCCACGATCATGGCCGAGGTCTTCGGCCCGAGCTATCGCAAGGTGGCTGCGATCGCCAATGATCTGCGCTACGGCCTGTTCGCGCGTATGCCGCATCTAGCCGGCGTCGACAGCACCGTGCCCCACCGCTCGACCCAGTACATCATCAAGGTCGACCGCAAGGAGGCGGCGCTGCATGGCGTGAGCGCAGCGCAGGCCGCACAGACCTTGAAAGGCTTCCTGTCGGGCATGAGCGGCGGGGCAGTGCACATCCCGCGCGCCAAGGAGCCAGTCCCGATCCGCTTTCGCGTACCGATCGCCGATCACATCGGCCCCTATGATCTCGGCAAGATCTTCGTCACCAACCCCCAGGGCCGCGAGATTCCGCTGTCGGCCATCGTGCGCGTGATCAAGCGCCCGGGGCCGGAGCCCATCTATCAAAAAGACGGGCGCAACGTCGAATACGTCACCGCCGGCATGAGCCAGGGGAGCCCCGTGTATCCCGTGCTGCACATGTGGCAGTACCTGAAGCACCACAAGGTGGATGGGGTGCACCTGAAGCAGGACTTCATGAAGGACCCGAGCAGCCTCCATTACGGGCTGCGCTGGAGCGGCGAGATGCGCCTCACCCTGAACGTCTTCCGCGACCTGGGCTCGGCCTTCGGGGTGGCGATCCTTCTGATCTACGTGATCCTGGTCGGCTATTACCGGTCGTTCGCGATCCCCGTCATCGTCATGGGCTCGATCCCGCTTACGATCATAGGCGTGTTCCCGGGCCACGCGGCCTTAGGCCAGTACTTCACCGCCACCTCCATGATCGGGGTGATCGCTCTGGCCGGCGTCGTGGTCCGCAACTCGCTGCTTTTGATTGACTTCATCCTCGACTACCGGCGTGCCGGACACGCCCTTACCGAGGCCGTGGTGCAAGCTGGGGCTGTGCGCCTGCGCCCCATCATGCTGACTGCGCTTGCCATCGTGCTCGGCACCGCGATCATGGTCATGGACCCGGTATTCGGGGGGCTTGCCATCTCGCTCATCTTCGGGACGCTCGCCTCGACGATACTCACGCTCTTTGTGATACCGCTTGGCTACTTCGCCTACGCGAACTTCTCGGAGCGCGGAGGGCGGGCCCCACGGCTTCACTGAGTGCGGGTCCCGTGCGAGACCTCGGCCGCAACATGATCTTTCGCTGCGCCGATCCACCACCAAGGAGCCCGTCGTGGAGGATACCGGCAACCGTATAGCCCGAAGCAAAGGTAAACTCAGAATATACGGTTTCGCTTTCATGTGTACCTCCATGCCCCCAGGAGTTGGAGGGGCTGCACGGGCATCTACGACGGGGGATGATCGAGGTTATAAAGGCCTTGGCGCGCGGGCCTTGTCGTAGATTATCAGCAGATGATATATAAAAAATGGTGGATAAGGCAGGGATTGAGGCGTTACTCGACCTGAACGGTCAAGTCATTGACCAATGTGGTGGTTATTGGGTCAAGCTCGAGGCCTAGCGCGTGGAGCCCTCGCCCGCGATTCCTCACGGTATTCGGTATTCGCTCACTTTGCATACCGCGTACGGAACTCGGGTTATGGGCTTCGATAACGCACATGCCGTATGGCGGCCGAGGCAGGATCGCTACTCGGGACGCGTCACGACTTATGACCACCAGCACCGGCATACTGCAGACAAGGGTGTCCCTTACGAATTCCAGGACGCCTATCAGCTCATAAAGGACTTTTTTGCAGAAGTCGACAAGGTAATACAGGAGGCAGGCTCATGAACGCGATCACGATCGGCATCATGCCCCAGAGGAAGATTCGGGAACGCGCCTATGCCATCGCGCGGGGCGAATATCGGCCCGGTCCAGAGGAACCCAAAGTGTGGTTTACCTCCATGAAGTCTCTGGCCGAGGTATTGAGCGACGACAACCGGGCCTTGCTGCGCGTGATTCTGGAGACGGAGCCGGAATCCATTAACGCCTTGGCCGAAACCACGGGACGGAAACCCAGCAATCTCTCGCGCACGCTGAGGACTATGAGTCACTACGGGATCGTGCGCCTAGAGCGGGAGAAACGGCAGGTGCGTCCTATCGTCCAGGCATCAGAATTCCGAATCATAGCGGCCTGAAACACGTTTGGTCGCATGATCGGCTTCAGCATTCTCAGGGGGAAGATCTAAGGCGGGAAATTGGGACCTTGGCTGCAATCCAGGGCTTTAAAAGAACATTTGCCGATATAGCGACACATTGTCCGACAAAGAAAAAGGGCAGGCCGTTTAAGAAAACGACCTGCCCTGAAGGGATCACGAAACGAAGGGGGCATTGTAGGGCGCATGCCCCGGCGATGCCCACCCCGCCCCTTACCTCTTAGAAGGAATACACGATCTGCGCGGCTACGATGTTGTTGCTGCTCTTGTAGCCCGATGCCGCTGCCGCGTCGGCAAACAAGGCGCCGTTCATGGCCTTATCATAGCGATACTCGAACTTCACGATCGTGTTCTTGACCGGGTAGAGCAAGAGATCCGCCGTGACCGCCTCGCGCACCGGCCCATTATTAACGCCGGTTGAGGTCGTCGGAACATAGAAGCCGTCGGCGGGATCCGTCGTGCTTACATGGCCACCGTTTTTCTTGTCGTTCAGGTAGTCAAAGCGCAAAGTGGCGCCCACAAGCGGTGTGAACCGATAGTTGGCCAGCAACGAGGTGCCGTACCACAGGGCGTTGCCGCCATTGGCTGCCCCGTCGGTCTGACGACCCAGATCGAACTGCCAATCGAAGGTCGCGGCCCCCAGGGTATAGGCCCCGTCGAAGTCGTTGTAGATGCGCGTGGTCTCGACGGCGGAATTGGCAAGGGTCGGGTTCTTGCCGATCGTCCCGTAGAGCCCGAAGCTCAAGTCGCTCGTGGGCGCGAGCGACACACGATACTCGAAAGTGGGGGCCTTGGTCGGGGCCGCGCTGCCGGTATAGGCGGTGTTCCAGGAGTTACCGACCAGGGTCTGAACGGTCACTATCCCCGTTGCGAAGCTGGCACCCGCCCCCGTGAAGTAGCCCGGCTCACTGAAATCATAGAGCAGGTTGTGGGTGATGGTGAGCATCTGGGGTGAGGTCTCAGACTCGTAGCCGTCCCAGGCCGGCACCTGGCCCGCGATGAGGTCGACGGTCTTGCTCACAGGCAGAGTCAAAACCGCGGCGTTGATAATGCTATTGGCCGCATGGAGTGTCGTCGGAGATCCGAAGGCGCTGCCATAGCCACGCGTCGGCATGAGCTGGATATCGATCGACCCGCCATTGCCGAACTTCTTGTTGAAATCGAGATAGAGGTCCCCAAAGGTGCTGTGATAGTAGCTGTAGGGGGTGTTGCGATCGGCGAAGAAGAACGAGCTGACCTGCGCGTCCTGATTATAGACATACGTCGGATCGATATACCCGGAGATCGCGATGCCGTCCACGGTCTTGGCGTCGGTGGTCGTGGCCATGGCCATGGCCGGCACGAGTCCCGCCATGACAGCGAGAACGAGCGAGCGGCGGACGGTCTTCAGATGATTCTTGACGTGCATGGGTTCCTCCCCGTTTGTTTGTTCAGGGAGGCCTAGAGCAAAAACGGTGCCATCACGGGAAAGCCTGCGGGATTCGGCATGTAGACGCGGGTCGCGAAGGTCGCGGCTGCAAAAGTCCTACGTACAAGAGCCCGCTTATGCCCGAATATTGTGCAAACGCCCGCGCTGAACGCACCCTAGCGGGGCATGGGGGAGCGCAGGCCGCCTTCGCATTCGATGAAGGCCATGACCTCCGCGAGCCCCGCCCCGGTCTTCAGGTTCGTAAAAACGAAGGGGCGCGTGCCGCGCATACGCGTGGCATCGGTGCGCATCACCTCCAGAGAGGCCCCGACATGGGGCGCAAGGTCGATCTTGTTGATAACGAGCAGATCGGAGCGGGTAATGCCGGGGCCGCCCTTGCGGGGTATCTTGTCGCCGGCCGCGACGTCTATGACGTAGAGCGTGAGGTCCGAAAGCTCGGGACTGAACGTCGCACTCAGATTGTCGCCCCCACTTTCAATGAAGAGAAGGTCGAGCGCCGGGAAGCGGGCTATCAGGTCGTCGACGGCGGCGAGGTTCATGGAGGCGTCCTCGCGGATCGCGGTATGCGGGCAGCCCCCGGTCTCGACGCCGAGAATGCGCTC